>DAOORM010000054.1:0-9414 GCA_035389265.1 Flavobacteriales bacterium
GGTTGCGATGCGCTCTTCGCGCCAGAGAAGGATGCCATCTTCGCCGATTTCACCCCACAGACCTACGACTTGGGTGTGCTCAACGACCATTGGGAGGGTCCTTCACGCCCCAACCACTTCCAAGGGGTGGTGAACGTGGTGGAGCGCTTGTTCCATTACGTGCGGCCTGACGAGGCCTACTTCGGCGAGAAGGACAGGCAACAACTGACGCTGCTCCGGTTCATCGCCATACAGGAGCACTGGCCCGAACGGGTTACCGGCTGCCCTACCGTGCGGGCTGCTGACGGGTTGGCCTTGAGCTCCCGGAACGCACGATTGAACCCGATGGAGCGGCAACAGGCCACCATCCTCTTCAAGGCACTTCGTCAGGCGGCCTCCATGGCCTTCAAGGAGCCGATCGCTTTCATTCACCAGAAGGTGAGCGAGGTCTTGGCAGAAGAGCCTTCCGTCAAACTTGACTATTTCGGGATCGCCGACCATGATACGCTGGTGCCGCTGGAGGACTGGGGTGAACGTGAGCGGGCGGTAGCGTTGATCGCCGCGCAGGTGGGACCGGTGCGCTTGATCGACAACATCACCTTGTCCCGGTAGGCGTAAGCCGCGCGGACGCACCCCTACCTTCGTCGCCCATTCCCAATCATGACCATCGAAGTCGTTCGGACCAAGATCCACCGTGTACGTGTCACCGAGGCCAACCTCGACTACATCGGAAGCATCACCATCGACGAGGACCTGATCGATGCCGTAGGCCTCGTTGAAGGGGAGAAGGTGCAGGTCCTGAACGTGAACAACGGGGAGCGCTTGGAGACGTACGTGATCAAAGGTGCACGCGGCAGCGGAGTGATCTGTATGAACGGTCCGGCCGCACACAAGGTGCATGTGGGCCACATTGTGATCATCGTTTCCTATGCGCACATGAGCATCGAAGAGGCGCGTGCATTCAGACCCAGCATCATCTTCCCCGACGAAAGCACCAACCGGTTGCGTTCATGAAGAAGGTCGTCTTCGGCGCCCTCAAGATCATCGTGCCCATCGCCTTGGGCGTGTGGTTGATCCACTACTCCTACGCCCAGCTTGACGAAAAACAACGCGGTGAGCTCTTCGCGGCATTCGAACAAGCACACCTCGGCTGGTTCATCCTCTGTGTGCTGCTTGGCTGGTTGAGCCACGTGAGCAGGGCCTGGCGTTGGCGCTATCTGCTGGAACCGTTGGGCCACGAGGTCCGCTTTTGGAGCAGCTACCACGCCGTGATGGCAGGCTACTTCATGAACATGTTGTTGCCCAGAGCCGGTGAGGCCAGCCGGGCGATCACCCTATACCGCCTCGAGAGCGTACCGTTCGAGCGGGGTTTCGGCACGATCATGGCCGAACGGGCGGTGGACATGCTCATGCTGATCGGCATCACGGCGCTCACCCTCGCGCTTCAATTAGACAAGTTGCCCATGCTGCAGGCGCGCATCGAAACGTTCAAGTCCGAGCAAGGTGCGGTCAGCACGGACGAGCCCGGCATCTCCTGGGGCCTTTGGATCGGTGTGGTCGCGGTCGTCGCCATGATCGGAGCGGCCTACATCATCTGGTCCCGCCCGGCGTTGCGCGCACGGGCCATGGATGGCATCCGCGGTTTCCTCGCGGGAGTACGTTCGGTGTTGAGCACGAAGAAGAAAGGGGCTTTCATCCTGCACACCTTGCTGATCTGGGGGCTCTACATCGGTTCCTTCCTCATGGGCTTCCAGGCCCTGCCCTCCACCACGGGCATTCCGATCGAAGGCCTCCTGGCCGGTTTCATCGCCGGCTCCGTGGGCATCATCCTGGTGCAGGGCGGTATCGGGGTATTCCCGGCTTTCGTGGCCTTGGTGGTGGGCATGTACATGGCGCCGCCAGAAGGTGGGGGCCTCATCCGCCCGGATGCGTTGGCCATCGGCTGGTTGCTCTGGGTGGCCCAGACGCTGATGCTCATCGTGCTCGGGGGGCTATCGCTACTTTTGGCGGCCCGGGACCGGAAACCTGCTGCCCCATGAACGCCGATACCGCACCAGCCATCACCGATAAACGCATCATGGACTTGGTCCAGGTGCAACGCGCCGTGAACGTGTGGCGCATGAAAGGCGACCGGATCGTGTTCACCAATGGGTGCTTCGACATCCTGCATCGCGGCCATGTGGAATACCTGCAAGAGGCCGCTGCCCTTGGCGATCGGCTCATCATCGGCGTGAACAGTGATGCCAGCGTACGACGCTTGGGAAAGGCCCCGGACCGACCGCTCAACGATGAGGTCAGCCGCGCGAAGGTGTTGTGCGCATTGCGACTGGTGGATGCCGTGATCATCTTCGATCAGGACACCCCGCTCGAACTCATCCAAGCCATCGGACCCGATATCCTGGTGAAGGGTGGCGATTGGACCGAAGACCGCATCGTAGGCGCCGATATCGTGAAGGCGCGCGGCGGTGAGGTGCATTCCCTGAAGTTGGTGGATGGGTTCTCCACCACCGCGCTGGTCGAGCGGATCCGCCATGGCCGCTAAGCTCCGTTCGAAGTTCGTTTGCCAGAATTGCGGCAGCAGCTACGCCCAGTGGCTGGGCCAGTGCTCGCAATGCAAGGAATGGAACACTTTGGTGGAGGAAGTGGTGGATCGCGTGGAGGAGAAACGCGGAACACCGGCGAGCGCGAAGGGAAGGCATCCCGTGCCGGTCGCCATCGAAGCCATCCCCGCGCAGGACGGGCCGCGTATCGCGCTGAGCGACCGTGAACTTTCACGTGTCCTAGGTGGCGGTCTAGTGCCAGGCAGCATCACCCTGCTGGGTGGTGAACCAGGCATCGGCAAGAGCACCTTGTTGCTGCAGACCGCCTTGCGCAATCCGCACCTGAAGACGCTCTATGTGAGCGGCGAGGAGAGCGAGCACCAGGTGAAGATGCGTGCCGAGCGACTTCAAGCCAGCAGCGGAAGCACGAACGGAAAAGGCGAAGGCTGCTTCGTGCTCACGGAAACCAACACGCAGAACATCTTCAAGCACATCGACGCGCTCCAACCATCGCTGGTGGTGATCGATAGTGTGCAAACGCTGCACACGGCCGTGCTGGATGCCAGTCCGGGTAGTGTAGGGCAGGTGCGCGAATGCACCGCTGAGTTGATGCGCTTCGCGAAGACCACCGGCATCCCGATGGTATTGATCGGGCACATCACCAAGGACGGTTTCATCGCTGGGCCGAAGGTGCTGGAGCACATGGTGGATTGTGTGCTGCAGTTCGAGGGAGACCGGGACCATGCCTACAGACTACTGCGTCCGTTGAAGAACCGTTTCGGCAGCACCAACGAGCTCGGCATCTACGAGATGCAGGGCAGTGGACTAGCCGAGGTGGAGGACCCTAGCCAAGTGCTGCTCGGTCGGCGTGAAGAGCGGCCTAGTGGTGTCGTGGTGGCCGCAACCATGGAAGGCATGCGCCCCTTGTTGATCGAGGTGCAAGCCTTGGTGAGCAGCGCGGTGTACGGTACTCCCCAACGGAGCTCCACGGGCTTCGACCTGCGAAGACTGAACATGTTGCTGGCGGTGATGGAGAAGCGCTGTGGCTTCCGATTGGGGCAGAAGGATGTGTTCCTGAATCTGGCTGGTGGCTTCCGGGTGGAGGAGCCGGCGATCGATCTGGCGGTGGTCTGTGCCGTGCTGAGCAGCAACGCCGATATCGCTGTGCCGATGGACGTTTGTTTCTCCGGCGAAGTGGGCTTGACAGGCGAGATCAGACCGGTGACGCGCACCGAGCAACGCATCGCGGAAGCGGCCAAGCTCGGCTTCGCACGCATCTTCGTTCCCAAAGGCACCAAGGGGATCGTTCCTATGAAGACCATCGAGGTGGTACAAGTGGGCCAGGTGAGCGACGTGCTCTCACACCTGTTCGGCTAGGCCAAGCTTCGCCAGGATGCCCTGTGCCGCCCAATGGCCGGTGCTGAACGCGCCTTGCAGCAGGAACCCTCCGGTGGGAGCATCCCATTCGATCATTTCTCCGGCCACGAAAAAATGCGGGTGCTCTCGGAGTGAAAGGTCATGGTCCAACGCATCCCATGGGATCCCACCACTGGTGCTGATGGCCTCTTCGATCGGGCGCAACGCGCGCACTGGAACATGAACGTTCTTCACATCATGCGCCAAGGTGCGGCCATCCAGGTAGCGCTCCATTGGTGTGAAGGCCTTCAACAGCGCGAGCGCAGGCCTGTCCAAGCGCAGGGCGGCACTGCGCTCCTTCCAAGCCGCCCCGCGCAACTTCTCGGCGATGCGTTCTTCGGTCAGATCAGGCTTCAGGTCGATCGTGATCGTTGCGCCACTATCCAGAGCCAACATTTCACGCACGCTGGGGATGAGCGGATAGATCGCGTTGCCTTCCAGCCCATGTTCGGTGATGGTGAGCTCACCGCGAACGACCTTCGATCCGCAGCGCGCGGCGATGTTCTTCAAGGGCTTGCCCACATGTGGCATCAGGTTCGCGGGAAGTTCCACCTCCACCCCACAATTGCTAGCCTCGAACGCACTGACCTCCACGCCGATGGCCTCGAACGTAGCGACCCAGGCCCCGGTCGATCCCGTCTTGGGCCACGAAGCGCCACCCAAGGCGAAGAGGTAAGCGTCCGCTTCTGGAGTGATGCGCTCGCCATCCTTCTCTAGAATGGGTCTCTTCTGACCATCAAAGCCAACGAACGCGTAACCGGTATTCATGAGTACGCCTCGATCACACGCATGCGTCACCATCGCCTTCAGCACTTCGGCTGGTTTGATACCCCGCTCCGGGAAAACGCGACCGCTCGTTCCGGTGAACGTGGGTATGCTTAGCGACCCGAGCCAGGAACTCAAAGCGGCGGGATCGAACGCTTCCAGGATCGGACGCATGCGTACGGTGTGCGAGAAATGTGAAAGCAATGCATCGCCCACCGCACTGTTGGTGATGTTCAGGCCACCATCGCCAGCGACCAGGAACTTCCGCCCGACGATCCGGCCTTGTTCGTAGAGCTCGACCTGTGTCCGCTGCGAAAGGACGGACGCGGCCATCAGGCCGGCAGGTCCACCACCGATCACCACCACACGACTCGGATGGTTCGTGCTCACGGCTCGTAGGATCCAGCCACACTTCGGAAGACCGCGGACCAGGAGACGCCCCCGTACTTCTTCCCAAGGCGCACCATCACCAGTTCACGTGCCGGGTCGACGTAGATGAACTGGCCGAGGATGCCTTGCGCCATGAAATCGCCTTCGCCGGAAGGCAACCACCATTGGTATTGGTAGTGCGCCGCGCTGCCGTTCGCCGTGTCCACAGCGGTGCTCCGCTCCACCCAGCTGGCTGGCACGAGCTGCTGACCACGCCAATTCCCTTGGTGCAAGTAAAGCGAACCAAGCTTCGCGAAGTCGCGCGCGGGTGCGTTCAAGCAGCAAAAGGTTTTCTCGATGCCTCCTTCTTTGCGGTCCAAGCTCCACGACGAGGCGTATTCCATCCCCAATGGCGACCAGATACGATCCTGAAGATACTTCGTCAGCGTGCGTTGATCTCCCTTGGCACGAAGGGCTCGCTCCAGTACCCAACCCAGCAACTGACTGTTGCCGCTGACATACTCGAACCGCTCGCCAGGCGCGCGTTCCAAGTGCAACCTCGCCATGTTCTTGTAGAGGCGACGGCCGTAATAATAGCGCGCAGCCGTGCCGAAAGGGTTCACATAACTCTCCTCGAAGTCGAGGCCGCTGGTCATCTGCAACACATGCTCCACGGTGACCTTGTCGAATCCGTTCTTCTTGAGCTCTGGAACGATGTCGGAAATGGGTTGATCCACGCTGGCGATCAGACCATCTTCGATGGCACAGCCGATCAGCATGCTCATCACGCTCTTGGCCATGGAGAACGAGGTGTGGATCGTCGCTGGATCGTAGCCCTCGAAGTAGCGTTCGTACTTGATGGTATCCCGATGGATGATGAGGAAGGCGACGGTGGCATGATCTTCCAGGAACGTATCGAAGGCGCTTTCCTCTTCACCCACCGTGATGGTCTTGGGGCCCTTTTCCACAGCAGCCACGGGGTAGTGGAATGGCGTATCGGACGGCGCGAGCGATCGGGAAGGGAACTTCCGATGATCGCGCGTGTCGGCGAAATTGTACATGAAGAAACGCCCCACGGTGCACCCTCCGAACAGGAGGCCGCACAGCACGAAAAGCACCCATCGGCTTTGCATGGCGACAAGGTAGGCTGCTGCCAACAACACCTCCACTACGCGGTCTGAAGTGCTCGAACGATCGTTAAAACTTCCCAGATCCAGGGACTTAGCCCACAAAGCGGAGTAGTATGCATGCATACTATGATTACCTTTGCAGCATGAAAATGGAACATCCCCGAGTCATCGACACCCGTACCGCGACGTTGGAGCTCGTCTCCGACGCCTTGGTGGAGGTGCGATTCAAGCCGGATGTGAAGTTGGATGTGGCGGGAATGAGCGAGATCGTGCAGGCCAAACGCACGCTGATCGCCGGCAAGAAGATCGATGTGTTGGCCGTGCTACCGCCCGAGATCGATTTCGAGTTGAATGTGCTCAGTGTGGATCACGCTGCCGAACACGGTGGATGTGGCACGGGAGGCCGATTGGCCCTTGCAGCGCAGAGCGCCTTCAATGAGCGGATCTCGAACATCTATTTCCGCTATCACCCCCGGGAGACCTCAACAGGGATCTTCATTTCCGAGGCCGATGCGCGGAAATGGCTGGAAACGAAGCTGCCCGCGCCTTCCGCCTCCTGAGCCCTCAGTCCTTCACGAGCTTGTAGAGCTCCTTCAGGTCGGGGATCAACACCACTTCGATCCGGCGGTTCTTTGCCTTGTCGTTGGGGTCAACGGGCATGTATTCGCCGCGTCCAGCGGCGGTGATGCGCACGGGGTCCGTGACGCTGCTCTCCTGCATAATGCGGACCACACTTGTCGCGCGCGCCACGCTTAGATCCCAATTGTCCTTGTACGCACTTCCTGGTGCGATCTTGTCGGTATCGGTATGGCCTTCGACCAAGATGCTCAAGTCCTTCTCATTCTCGATGGCCTTGGACAGCTTGGCGATGGCTTCGCGGCCCTTCGCATCCACCGCAGCACTACCACTGGGGAAGAGCAACTTGTTGTCCATGCTCACGTAGATGCGACCGTTGCGTTGCTCCACGGTGAGCCCCTTGCCTTCGAAGCCTGAAAGCGCCTGGCTGACGCGGTTCTTCAGGTCCTTCATGGCAGCATCCTTCGCGTCGATCTCGGCTTGTAGCGCGGCCAGTGCGGCCTGCTTCTCCCCTACGCGCTTCGCCAATGCGTTCACGCTATCCTCCTTGTTCTGTAGATCGAGGCGCATAGCCTCCAGATCCGTGAGCAGCTTGCGATTCTCACTGCTATTGCCAGCGAGTAGGGCGTTGTATTTGCTGAGGAGCTCGTCGTTCAGCGTATTGATCTTGTCGTATTGCACGGTCATCTTCCGAAGCGAAGTGCCCAACACCGTGGTATCGCGCTCAAGCTCGCCGACACGTTTACCGAGACCGCTCAGCTCTGCTCCCATCTCATCCATGCGTGTCTGTGCGTCAAGGGCTTTCTTGTTCGCGGCGTCGGCCTCGGTCTGGAGCGCCTTGGCACGCTGGTCGGCTTCTTCATACTTGCGTGCTGGAACGCAGGCGAAGAAGAACAGACTGAACAGGATGGGAAGTGTGGCCCAATAGGAGGAACGTGACATCGGCATGGCTTTTTCTTATGGACTCCAAAGGTCCACACGGTCACCGCAGAAAGGCCCGGAAAGCAACATTACTTTTGAACAAGCCGTTCCAATGGCAGTGATGATGGTCTCCACGTCCACCGGTCTACCGAAGGATTGGGCCTACTCGCCCTCCTTCGATCTGGAGCTCAAGCAGTACATCCTGTTGGGATACCTCCAACGGGTACAGATGCGTTTCAAGGAACGCAAGCTCTATCCCTACTTATCAGACCTGTCCACACAGGCCGAAGAGTTGCTCCAGCTGCAACGTTCCAAGGAGGCGCTCGCCCGCGATCTTCATGGTCCATTGGTCGGTTTCGACCCGACCACCGGTAAAGCCAAACATGCGAAGCCGGAGGACCCGGAGCCGTTGCGTGTGGTGGATGAAGTTATCGGTTTCGCCCTGCCAAAGCTGCAACGGATCCTAGCAGCTGGCCACGACCTACGGCAGACCATCACCCAACATATCCACCTTGCCCCTGTCGGAGTGATGCCGTTGTACACCGCGGAAGGATGGTTGCTGCTGCGGGGTGGGTCACAGGCCCATGTCTACACCTACACGATACCCATGGTCGTGGGTGAACAGGCAGCGGAGGACCACCGCAACGTGTTCACCCGTTACGTCGCCACCTATCCCGTAAGTATCTCGAGCACCTACGAAGGCATCAAGAGCGGGCTCATCCGCAACTTCCCGCACATGCCTAATCCGGCCACGTTCGTGGTGGAGTCCGATGTGGATGCCCCGCGCATCGAGACACTGTTACCCTTGGCAAAGCGCCTTGTTCTTGCGCACGTCAAGACCGGCACCTAGGCCCCTTTCACATCAGTCGCGCACCGTCGGGTCGAACCATACGGCGCTGAGGTCGCGGTATTCCATACCGTTGATGGGCATGTCGCGGACCCAAGGCTGAAGCAAGCGGACCGAGCGCTCATGGTAGAGCGGGGACACCACCATATCCTTCATCATCTTGCGTTCCGCTTCGGCTAGTAGCAGCAACCGCTCAGCCTCATCCGCCGTTCGCAGTGATCGTGCGAAGAGCGAATCGTATTCCACGTCCCGGTAACGCGTGCTATTCAAATAAGAAGGCACCGTGGTATCCTTGGGTACGTTCTTGCCATAGAACAAAGCCAGGAAGTTCTCTGGATCCGGGTGGTCGACGATCCATCCTTCCCGCCACCATTGGGCGCGTCCCATCTCCACGCGCTCGTAGTGTTGATCGGCAGGAAGCACGGAGGAGATCACGCGCACGTCGAGATTGCGAGAAAGCATGTCCTGCACGGCTTCTGCCACGCGCACATAACCGAAACCATCGCTATTGATCTGGAGGTGCACGCTGGGCAATCCTTCGCCACCGGGATAGCCGGCTTCAGCCAACAAGGCCTTCGCCTGCTCCGGATCGAAGCGTAGCTCGGGTATGGAATCGTACGGATAGTCAGCGAATCCCGGCGCCACCACACCGCGTTGTGCCGGAACCGCTAGTCCATTAAGCACGCTATCCACGAGCACTTGGCGGTCGATGGCCAGTGCGAAGGCCCGGCGGATCCGTGCATCGTTGAACGGTGGTTCGCGGTGGTTGAAGCCGTAGAACTGGACCGTAAGGCCGGGAATACTTTGGACTTGGAAGGCTCCGGTATCGCGAAGCAGGTCAGTCCTATCGACCGGCAATTCATACATCACC
>DAOORM010000055.1:0-9336 GCA_035389265.1 Flavobacteriales bacterium
CACTTGGGCTGCAGCGCGCGCACGTGGCAGAAGCGGCACTCCTTGGCGGTGAGCGACTGTCCGCCCTGTCCCTTGCTTTCCAGGTAAGCCCGTCCGTAGCCGTGGATCACGGCCGTGTCGCGCTGGCTGCTGGGTACGATGATGTCGAAGTGCATCACCCGGCCGTCCTTGCGGGTAACGTAGGTGTCCCATACGGCCACTTCGACCGCTTTCGTCTGTTCGTTCATGTTGTTGCGTTGTTGAGCCTGCGCGGCCATCCCGATCAGGAACGCCGGCAGGAAGGTGAGAAGGATTTTCACGGCTTCTAGGGGTCGATCGAGACAAAAGTAAGGAAACCTAACTATATTTGCCGCCGAAGGATCGCGATCCCTTCAGTGCGACACTCTTGAACACTCGACCCCAATGAGAAGAACGGCCATCATCATCACCATGGGCCTGACCACGATCCCCGTGCTCGCCCAGCGAACCAAGAACACATCTCCGGAACAGACCAAACCCTCAACGACCATGGAAACACCCAAAGGATACACGTATGGAAAGGTGGGCGCATCGCCGTTCACCATGAAGGACCTTGACGCCTTAAAGGCCACCGTGCTCTTCGGGCCTGAGGACGAGAAGTACCTGCGCATGGCAGGCGAAGTGCTGAAGGACCAGACCGATGCCGTGCTCGATCTATGGTACGGCTATGTGGGCAGCCACCCGCACCTGGTGCATTACTTCTCGTACAAGGGCCAGCCCGACATGGAATATCTGGGCGCCGTGCGTGCCCGCTTCGGCCAATGGATCATGGACATCTGTAACCGGCCCTATGACCAGGAATGGCTGAACTACCAGTACGAGATCGCATTGCGCCATCACAGCACCAAGAAGAACGCTACGGATGGTGTACAGGCAGAACCCATCATCCACATGCGCTACCTGGTGGGCTTCATTTTCCCCATTACAGCCACGATGAAGGACTTCCTAGCAAAGAAGGGGCACAGCGCGGAGGATGTGGAGAAGATGCACGCCGCCTGGTTCAAAGCAGTGACAATGACGGCTACGCTCTGGTGCCAACCTTATGTGAACGAGGGCGAGTTCTGATCTGGAAGCGCTGATGCGAAGGGACCCGGCCATTGGTGCCGGGTCTCTTCGCGTGCAATACCTTTCCGCCATGGCCCGCAAGGCGCACAGCAGTGAACCCCTGAACGCCCACCTGGCGCGCCTGTTGGAGCGCATCGGTGAGGTGGCACGCGCCATGCGTTGGGATGAGGCCACTAGCACAGGGCTTAGTCCCTTGCAGTTGCGCATTCTGGGTTTCGTGGCGGACCATGCAGGGCAGTCCGTAGGTGTGGCGCGTCTGTCCGATGAATTCCAAGTGACACGACCCACCGTAAGCGATAGTGTGAAGCTGCTGGTGGACCGTGGTTACCTTGTCCGCAAACCGGATCCCTTGGACGGTCGTGGTCATATGCTGGGGCTGACCGCTACCGGCCGCAGGCACTTGCCAGAGGCGGTACCCTTCGCGGCGGCCCTCACCACACTTCCCAAGCAGGAGAGGGAGGCGCTACTGCTGGCGTTGATGCGGCTGTTGCACGCCCTACTTGTAAGCGGTGATGTGCAGGTGCAACGCATGTGCTGGTCGTGTGTACACTACCGCGGTGATAAGCAGGGCCGCCACCATTGTGCATTGCTCGCAGTGGACCTTTCCATAGCCGAGTTACGTACGGATTGCGCCGAACACGTGGCTGCCTGACGGCCGTCAGGCGCCGCAGCGGTTGTAACGGACAGTTTTGTCCTGTTCGCGACTACCCATTCGCGAAACCCAATGCAACACCGCACCATCATCGAACCCTTCCGCATCAAGAGCGTGGAACCCATCGGCCTCAGCACCGAGTCGGAACGCGTGGAATACCTCAAGGAGGCGCACTACAACCCCTTCCTGCTCCGATCGCGCGATGTGATCATCGACCTGATGACCGACAGCGGCACCGGCGCCATGAGCGCGCAGCAATGGGCCGGCATGATGGAGGGTGATGAGGCCTACGCGGGTTCACGCAGCTGGGAGCGCATGCTAGCCGAGGTGCAGGACCTCACCGGCATGGAGCACGTGCTGCCCACCCACCAGGGCCGCGCCGCCGAGCGCATCCTCTACGGTCACTTGGGTGGTCCCGGCAAGGTCTTCATCAGCAATACCCACTTCGACACCACGCGCGCCAACATCGAGTTCACCGGCGCCACCGCCATCGACATCCCCATCGCCGAAGGCCGTGATCCGGCACTCCAGCACCCCTTTAAGGGCAACATGGACGTGGCCGAGCTGGACCATCTGCTCAAGGAGCACAAAGGCCACGTCGGCGCCGTCATCCTCACCGTCACCAACAACAGCGGCGGCGGGCAACCGGTGAGCATGGCCAATGCCGAGGGCATCGCCGCCATCTGCAAGCGCCACGGCGTGCCCTTCCTGCTGGACTGTTGCCGTATCGCCGAGAACAGCTGGTTCATCCAGCACCGCGAGGAGGAGATGAAGGAGCTCTCCTACCGCGCCATCGCGCAGCGCATGTTCGCCCTGGCCGACGGCGCCATCATGAGCGCCAAGAAGGACGCGCTCGTCAACATGGGCGGCTTCCTCGCCCTGCGCGATGCGGCGCTGGCCGAGGCCTGCATCAACCTGCTCATCATCACTGAAGGCTTCACCACCTACGGCGGCCTCAGCGGGCGCGACATGGAGGCCATCGCCATCGGACTGCAGGAGGTCTTCGAACCCCACTACCTCGATTACCGCATCCGCAGCACCACCTTCGTGGGCGAGAAGCTGCACCGCCTCGGTGTTCCGCTCATGCGTCCCATCGGCGGCCACGCCGTGTACATCGATGCCAAGGCCCTCTACCCGCACATCCCGCCGCAGCAGTACCCCGGCCAGGCCCTCGTGTGCGAGCTGTACAAGCTGGGCGGCATCCGCAGCGTGGAGATCGGCTCCGTCATGTTCGGCACCTACCAGCCCGATGGCTCGCTGAAACCCTCACCCATGGAGCTTGTGCGCCTGGCCATCCCGCGCCGCGTGTACACCCAAAGCCACATGGAGTTCGTGGCCGAGACCTTCGAGGAGATCATGCGCACACGCGAGCAGGTGCGGGGCTACCGCATCATCAAGGAGCCGAAGTTCCTAAGGCACTTCACGGCGCATTTCGATATCATGTGATGCGCGCCTTCGCTGCATAGCGACTTCCACATTCCAAGGAGGTGAATGCTCTTGGGTACGGCTCACTCAAAATAGTCTCCATAAGCGGCGAGGTGTTTGGCCAAGGAACTGCACTGCGCCTTGCTGGCCGCGAAGTCGCGCAGTTGGTGGTGCATGGGCAGCAGGTAGTTGTGCAGCTGGTTGTGCGCCTCACCCTCCATGGTGCACCGCTCGAAGATGAGTCCGAACTCCGCTTCCAGCGCGTCCTTCAGGACCGTGGGGTCGTCGGTCGCGGGGTCGTAGGCGCCGAGGATGGCCACCATGGTGGCGATGCCGCTGGTGGTCTCGGGGTTGGCCTTCCAGCGCTGGCCGTTGTCGAGCGACACGGAGGGCAGGGCATCGTTGACCATGGCCGGGGCACTGTCTGGTGGGGTGGATGCTTGATCGGCATGTCCGGTCGCATCGTGGCCGTGTTCGCCACAGCTGCTGTGTAGGGTAGCGATGGCGAAGAGCAGGAGTGGAAGGAGGAGTCGGTTCATGGATACTGGGGTGTTGCGGTGCGTGGGGTGCAGGAATGTGTGGGAGGCACGTAGTTGGTTCAGCAGGTGATGAGGTCCAGCGTGGCACCGATGAGGACCCTGCCTTTTTTGCGCACATCGAAGGAGCGTCCGCTCATGCGCCATTGCAGCATGTGCAGGCGGAAGGTGCCCATGACAATGTGGGTGAGCGTCTCGGCGGAGTGCTCCGCGGTGAAGACCCCCGACCGTTGCCCCTCCTTGATGGCGTTGAGCAGGTGGCGGCGTTTCACCACCATGATGCGTTCAATACCGGCATCGATGCCGTGCGAGGCCTCCAGCGCCCCGGTGGCGAAGATGGCCATGAGGTATTGGGGATTCTTCTGGAAGTAGGTGAACTGGCTGTCGAACATGGCACGTATCCGCTCCATGGGGTCCGGGTGGGCCTTGGCCACAGCCGTCAGGCGCTCGTCGATGTTCGCGGTGAGGTGATGCAGCATGGTCACCAGGATCTCCTCCTTGCTCGCGAAGTGGCGGTAGAGGGCCGCTTCGGTGAAGTGCATGCGTTCGGCCAGGCGCTTGGTGGTGAGGGCCGCGAAGCCATCCTCGGTCACCAGTTGTCCGGCGGCCTCGATGATCTCCAATTGGCGGGGCTTAATGTCCATCGGAAGGCTTGAGGTTGAAGAAGGCGGTGCCGAGCAGGAAGACCCCGGCGGTCATTGCCAGCGCGCCGATGAGGACGAACACGGGCGGCGCCCCGAGGTACACTTCGGCCAGGATCCCGGCGGGCATCAGCAGGCCGATGAGCCCGAGCCAGGAGGTGAGGGCTGACCAGCGTAAGCGCTCACCGAAGTGGAGCAGCAGGTAGCCCATCACCACGTTGAGGAAGGCGAAGAGGTTGCCATGCACGTGCGCGAGCCGGGCCTCGAAGTGCTTACCCACGCTGTAGCTGTCCACCCAGGCCTGCTTGTCGGGCGCGAAGTCGCGGAGGTAGATGAGCAGGAATCCGTAGAGCATGAAGGCCCCCATGGTGAGGAAGCCGATAGCGATGTTGCGTTGTCCGGTCATGGGGCGATCGTTTTGAACGCGACAAAGTAAGTGAACACTAACTAACTGGTTCAGTGACGATCGTCACCATTCCGTGCGCAACGCGTGAATAAGGGGCGGAAGGATGGAAGGCCCGCGTTCGGACGGGCACCCCGCTCGGTCGCTGAGGTTCTAATCGATGACCACGTGGCGGGATGTGCGGTTGCCGTCACTTTCAACGGTGAGCCTGTACGGGCCGGGGGGGAGGTGGCCAAGGTCGATCCGTGTGTCGTTGGAGGGTGGCAATGCTGAATGGTGGCACAGACGACCACACATGTCATGCACGAACAGCGCGTCCATGGTCCCGGTGCTCTTTAGATGGATGACCCCTGAGGTCGGATTCGGACTGACAGTGAGGTCGATCGCGGGGTCGTGGTCCACCATGCGCGTAGCCAGCGGGTCCAACACGATATACTGGAGCATCATCATATTATCCTCGTGCAACAGGTTGTGGCAATGGTACATGTATGGCCATCCGTCGGTGGTTTCGGTGAAGCGCATGATGAGTTTCACATCCTCGAACCGATCTACGAGCACCACATCCTTTGGTCCGCGGTCCCATGCCGGTGGTTCCTGTCCGTTGCGTTCTAGAATGAAGAAGGAGACACCGTGGATGTGCATGGGGTGGGCCATATTGGAGTTGTTCACGATGTGCCATACTTCCGTGCTGCCGAGTTGCATGGTATCGTTGATCAGATCCATGTCGTACATCTCGCCGTTGATCATGAACATTCCCATCCCCACCATTCCCATGCCGGTCAATGTCTTGGTGCGCGTGCGGATGCTCAACGCCTCTTCGGGAAGGGGGTGCGATATGAGGTTCTCCGGTATGCTGGTCACCCCGCCGGGATGAGCTCCGGTCACACGGATGCGCAACACGGGGAACGCGGTGCCGTTGAGGGCGCTGCTTTCCCAGACCATGTTCCCGGATCCAGGGACCGTTAGGGGCAGTTCATTGCCGTAGCTCATCAACAAGAGGCTATCACCTTCCATGCCGGTGAGGTCAAGCAGTACTTCTGCTCGCTCGCCATTGCTCAGCCAAAGCCTATCCGTGGTCGCTGGTTCGGGTAGAAGGCCGCCATCACCCCCGATGACTGCGAAGGGTCGGTCGTCGTCGAACCCCAGCGCGTAGATGCGTGCATTCGAGCCGTTCAGCAGCCGCAAACGCATCACTTGGGCCGGGCACTCGAGGTAAGCGTTCGGTGTACCGTTCACGAGCACCGAATCACCGAACGGGAAAAAGGCGAAGTTCCCGTTCGGTAGGAACTTGCGGTCTTGGATCACCACGGGAATATCATCGACACCATAAGTGCGTGGTAGGGGGAGTTGTTCTTCATCCTCGTCGCGGACAATGATGAAGCCTGCGATGCCGAAGTTGGCCTGTTCGGCGGTGAGCTCGTGCGGATGCGGGTGGTACCAATAGGTAGCTGCAGCATTCTTCACGGGGAACTCTGCCATCCATTGTTCGCCGGGTTCGATGATACGCTGTGGTCCGCCGTCCATGGAGCCAGGTACATGCATGCCGTGCCAGTGCATGCTGGTGATCTGCGCAAGTTGGTTGTGGATGCGGATACGCGCGGTATCGCCGCGGTGCATGATGAGGGTTGGACCAAGGTAATCGGCACTAGCACCATAGGTGTTGGTGTTGATGCCCGGATAGAACTGGTGGATATGCTCATCCGGGACTAGGTCGAACGTGTCCAGGTCCAGTGCCGGGGGGATGGCGAGCGGCTGCATGATCTGGGCGGTCGTGTTCAGCGCCGTGCAGAGCAGAAGGGGAAGTAGGAGGGGTCGCATGGTAGTTGGTATCAAGGCCTGTGCAGGATGGTCGGGTCCGCAAGTTCTTTGTGGCTGTTGAGGAGGAGAAGAGCAACGCCTGTGGGGATCAGGACCGATGCGCCAAGAAGGATGGCATAGTATCCGGGCAAGCTGCCCCAACGAAGCCACCAGGCTGTCCCTTGGCCGAAGAGCAGTGCTTCTGTGAGTACGACACCCGAGGTGAAGAGCGACAGGCCAAGACGTGTACCCCACTGTGTTGAGCGCCACCAACCCTGGAGCAGGGCCATGGCGAACAACATCAGGCTGAGCGCCCCCAGCATGTTCAAATGGATGAACCCGATGACGTAATTCCTGATGGTGAATGCTAGTGTAGCCACTTGTGGTATGGCCACGGCGGTTTGAATGACCACTTTCAGGCCCATGCCGATAAGTGCATAGGTGACACAACGCCAAGCCCACAGCGGCACTTCATTCTGCAGTCGTTGCTGGGAATGCCGAATGGCCTTGCCGGTACGCCAGCCCGCCCATAGTTGCAGGAGCACCCCGGCCGAATTGATCGCATAGATGACCGTGTGCCTTTCGCTCCATGCAATGGCCAAGGCATAGGTGAGCAATACACTCACCCCCCATGCACGCACCGTCGTCCGGTCCAACGGTGTTGGTGCGCCGTGTTGTTCAGCCCAACGGGACCACAAGGCCAATGCGGCGAACCAGAGCCAGCCGTTGAATTGGAAGTGTAAGAAGAACTGGATGGACCAATAGTAAAGCTCTGTGCCGAAGAGCCCGTAAGCGTTGATGATGGGTACGGCCCACACACCGGCGGTGGAGATGATCATGTAGATCATGGCCATGCGAACAAGGGCGCGTGAGCCATTGGCGTTCCAGGTCGATGTGGCGCGCCAGAGATGGATGAGCAGGGCATAGCTGATGAGCAGGTGCAGGCTCGAAAAGGTGATCGAGAATGGTCCGTATCCCTCTAGCGGGAAGCTGATGAGCATACCCACGACGACCACCTGTGCCAGGATCAGTAGGCGATGTGGCCAGCGGCTGGAAGAACATGTTCCGCTCGCCTGGAGAACGAGGACCACAACAGCCATGAACATCCAACCCAACATGGCCACATGGCTATGGGCGTGGAGAAGGGGTTTGAAGCGGATGAAAGGGATCTCAACGATGAACATGGCTCTGAGCAGGCAACCGATGACCGCTGCGATGAACAGATTGCAGAGCGCCATGAAGTACCAGCGCTTCAGGTTGAGGTTACTGGGAGCTTGCATCGTAGTGCAAGAGTCCGGACCACTATCATCCTTCGGGCTGACGATCGTCAGGATACGGACAATTTGGTCCGTTGACATTTGTCACCGAAGCAACGAAAACACCTCTCGCCATGAACACCATCCTGAAGACTTCACTGACACTTGTTATGATCGGCGGCCTCTTCGCTTGCGGTGGGGCGGACAAACCAACCCAGCCACCCGGTGCCAGTGTGGGCGGACAGGCGACCGACGCAAGCACACCTGCTCAGAGCACGAAGGCGGACGGTTTGATCACTGCGGCTGACCTGCAACTCGGCGATGTTGACGCAACCATGGCGGAACGGGGCAAAACGACCTATGATGTGAAGTGCCAGGCCTGTCATAGCACCGGGGCTAACCGAGTGGTCGGACCGGGCTGGAAGGGCCTGACGACGAAACGGGAGCCTGCTTGGATCATGAACATGATCATGAACATCGACGTCATGCTCGAGAGCGACCCCGAAGCCCAGAAGCTCCTCGAAGAGTGTCTCGTGCGCATGCCTAACCAGAACCTGAGCAAGGATGAGTCGCGCGAGGTCCTGGAATTCATGAGGACGCTCTAGGCCCGCCCGAACCACCTAACACCCTCACCAGAAGATGAACCGAACACTTTTGTATTCCTGCACTTCGGTGGCACTTGCCGCCGGTGTCTTTCTAGTGCTCAACAGCCTGCCTGGCTGTAAGCCGACCACTACCAAAACCGCGGTGACAGGGGATGCCGCGACTAAAGTCTATGTGAAGCCTGGAACGCACGACGAATTCTACAACTTCGTTAGTGGTGGTTTCAGTGGCCAACTTGCCGTATACGGTCTGCCGAGTGGTCGCCTATTCCGCGAGATCCCTGTTTTCAGCGTGGATCCTGAAAGTGGCTATGGCTACAGCGAGGAGACCAAGGGCATGCTGACCACCAGCCATGGGTTCATTCCATGGGATGACAGTCACCACCCGGAGCTGTCGCAGACCGACGGTGTGCCTGATGGCAAGTGGTGCTTCATCAACGGCAACAACACGCCCCGTATCGCACTGGTCGATCTGGGTACCTTCCGCACGGGCAGCATCATCGAGATCCCCAATAGTGCTGGTAACCACAGTTCGCCCTTCACCACCGGCAACAGCGAATATGTCGTGGCCGGTACGCGCTTCAGCGTTCCCATGGGCGATGACGCCTCTCGCGATGTGCCCATCAAGACCTACAAGGAGAACTTCAAGGGGAACGTGAGCTTCATCCACCCCGAACCAGAGACGGGCAAGATGAGCATCGCCTTTCAGATCGTGACCCCTGGGGTGAACTTCGACCTCAGCCACGCTGGCAAGGGTCCCAGCGAGGGCTGGTTCTTCTTCAGCTGCTACAACACCGAGCAGGCCTACAGTCTTTTGGAAGTGAACGCCAGCCAGCGCGACAAAGACTTCATCATGGCCGTGAACTGGAAGCTGGCCGAACAGCTGGCCAAGGAGGGCAAGGGCAAGCGCGTGCCCGGCAAGCACCACAGCAACTGGTGGA
>DAOORM010000056.1:0-9233 GCA_035389265.1 Flavobacteriales bacterium
CTGTGTCAGGTCGATGGCGATGGTCAACAGCGTGTTCGGTGAACAGCTCTCGACGAGGTCCTTCAACAACGCATCGTTGCGGTAAGGTGTCTCGATGAACAACTGCGCGGCACCGGTGCGTTGTGCATCACCGTCGATGCGTTTGATCGCCGCCTTGCGCTCGGCGGGTTTCACCGGCAGGTAGCCGTGGAAGGTGAAGCGTTGACCATTCAACCCCGAAGCGGCCAGGGCCAGGAAGAGCGAACTGGGACCGATCAGTGGCACCACCGTGATGCCTGCCCGGTGCGCGGCGCCGACGAGCAATGCACCGGGATCCGCAATGCCCGGCATGCCCGCTTCGCTCACGATGGCCGCATCGCGTCCGGTCCTCATCAGCGCGATCAGTTGGTCTGCTTCCTGTGGTGTGGTGTCCTTGTCCAACCGATGCATCTCCAGCGCCGGTAGTGCGATGGTGGGCACCATGCGCCGGATCATCTGGCGTGCGGTCTTCTCGTGTTCCGCGAAATAAAGGTCGATGCGTGCGACGGCCGCTATGTTCTCGGGTGGCAATTGCTCCACACCACCGCCATCGCCCAACCAAACGGGCAATAGGTAGAGCGTGCCGTATCCTTCAGCGGCGGACATCCTCGATCAGGTTGCGGCACGCCTCGGTGAGCATCTCGTACACCTCCACGAAACCTTCGTCGCCGCCGAAGTAGGGGTCGGGCACTTCGCGCAATGGATGTGCAGGTGCGTAGTCCATCATCAAGCGCGCCTTCTTCGCCAGTTCGTGGGAGGGCGCCACTTGGCGCATGTTGTGCAGGTTGTTCGCATCCATGGCCACCAATAGATCGAAGTCTTCGAAGTCCGAAGCGCGCAAGTGGCGCGCGCGCAGGTCGCTGATGTCGATCCCGCGTTCACGCATGGTCTTCATTGCACGGCGGTCGGGTTGTTCGCCCACGTGGTAGTCTCCGGTGCCTGCGGAATCGGTACTCCAATCCAAGCCCTGCTCGGCGATCATGTGGCGCAGGATGCCTTCGGCCATCGGCGAGCGACAGATGTTGCCCAGGCAGACAAGGAGGATCTTCATGCCGCGAAGATGGTAAATGAAAAGGCCTCCGTTCCGGGGAGGCCTTTTCAGTCAGGAGAGAATGGATGCCGCTCAGTGGATGCTCAACTTCTTCTCGAGGTCTTCGAGGTAGCCGCGGAATTGCTTGTCCGTCTCTTGCAGGTTGTTCACGGTGCGGCAGGCGTGCAGCACGGTAGCGTGGTCCTTGCCGCCGCAGTGTGCGCCGATGTTGGCCAGTGAGCTCTTTGTCATCTTCTTGGCGAAGTACATCGCGATCTGGCGGGCCTGCACCACTTCGCGCTTGCGGGTCTTGCTCTTCAGCAGCTCGATCGGCAGGTCGAAGTAATCGCACACCACTTTCTGGATGTAGTCGATGCTCACCTCACGCGCCGTGTTCTTCACGAACTTGTCGATCATCTGCTTCGCGAGATCGAGCGTCACGGCCTTCTTGTTCAGCGAGCTCTGTGCGATCAGGCTGATCATTGCACCTTCCAGTTCACGGATGTTGGTGGTGATGCTGTAGGCCAGGTATTCCACCACCTCCTTGGGCAGGTCGATGCCCTCGGCGTACATCTTCTTCTCCAGGATGGCGATGCGCGTCTCCAGACCGGGCGTCTGCAGATCGGCGCTGAGGCCCCACTTGAAGCGGGAGAGCAGGCGTTGCTCCATGCCGGCCATTTCCACCGGTGCCTTGTCGCTGGTGATCACCAGTTGCTTACCGCTCTGGTGCAGCGCGTTGAAGACATGGAAGAACACGTCCTGCGTCTTCTCCTTGCCCGCGAGGAACTGCACATCATCGATGATGAGCACGTCCATCATCTGGTAGAACTGTGTGAAGTCGCCCACGGTGTTGTTCTTCACCGCTTCGATGAACTGCTGGGTGAACTTCTCTGCTGGAACGTACAGGATGGTCTTGTCCGCGTGATGCTTCTTGATCTCGATGCCGATGGCGTGTGCGAGGTGCGTTTTGCCGAGCCCCACGCCGCCGTAGATCAACAACGGATTGAAGGCGGTGCCTCCGGGCTTCTGCGCCACGGCATAACCGGCACTGCGGGCCAATCGGTTGCAATCCCCTTCGATGAAGGTGTCGAAGGAGTAGTTGGCGTTGAGGTGGCTCTCGACCTTGATCTTGCGCAGGCCGGGGATGATGAACGGGTTCTTGATGGGGCTGTTGGCCACATCGATCGGGAGCGACACAGCGGGGTTCTTCACCTCGCGGGCGTGGCTCGTCGGCATCTTCACGGTGTACGGGTTGGCGTTCTGGAAGCCGTTCTCCATGATGATGGAATACTCCAGTCGCCCTTCGTTACCCAATTCCTTCTTGATGATCTTCTTGAGGAGGCCGATGTAATGTTCCTCCAGCCATTCGTAGAAGAACTGCGATGGCACCTGGATGGTCAGCACACTGTCTTGCAGACGCAAAGCCTTGATCGGTTCGAACCAGGTCTTGAAGCTCTGCTCGCTTACGTTGTCCTTGATCACTTCCAGGCACCGGTCCCAGATCTTCTCGTGGTCCTTCTTCATGGATGGGTTCGCGAGTTAATGGGTGGTACCGTTGTTGACATGCTCGAGCGTTCGCGTGCGTAGTGCAAGAGGTCCGTTCGGCAAGGGGGCAAATATGGACCACAGAAAGTGAAAAACAAAAGTGGGGGATACTTGCAGGAAAGGAAAATTTCACTTCGGGTGGCACCGATCGACCGTTCACCGCGAGGCCTTGCCCCGTGCGGGTTTGCGCGTTCCGCAGCGGAGGTGTAAGCTACCGCGTACGACCGGTCTTGTGACCGCCGTGGTGAGCCGTGTGTCCGATGGTGTCGCATACGCAGTGACGTGCCTCTATGGCAACGAAAGTTACGCCACCGGAACGGTATCGGGCAAGGTTTTCGCACGTCGGCGCAAACCCTTCATGCGGTTAACTTACGCGCCATGTTCAGTCACGCCACGGAAGTGCGGGTGCGGTACGGAGAGACCGACCAGATGGGCTACGTCTATTACGGCGACTACGCCCAGTACTTCGAGGTGGGCCGCGTGGAAGCGCTGCGTAGCCTTGGCTTCCCTTATCGCCGCTTGGAGGAGGAAGGCGTGATGCTGCCCGTGCGCGACCTCAAGGTCACCTACCACCTGGCCGCGCGTTACGATGATCTCATCACCATCCGCACCACCATCGCGGAGTTGCCATCGGTTCGCATTGTGTTCGACTACGAACTGCGCAACGAGGCCGGCGCATTGCTCTGCGAGGCAACCACCACGCTCGTGTTCGTGGACCGTGCCACCATGCGTCCGCGTCGCGCGCCCGACACCTTGCTCGCCGCGCTGGCCGCACGCTTCGCCGATCACTGAGCTTCAACCACGATGCCGAGCAGCGCCCACTTGGGCTGCAACTTGGCCAGGGTGCCTAGAGGTAGCTCGATGGTGGCCTCGCAGTTCGCGGTGAACGCGCTCGTGATGATGGCGCCACCGTGCGTGAGCACATCGGTCTTCACGCCATCGAAGCGGTCGTAGCCACAGGTGATGCGCGCGTGTTCCATCACCACGCGCTCGATGATCACCGCGGCTTCGAGCGCGAGTCGTGCCGCTTCACCGTAGGCCTGGATCAGACCCGGTTTCCCGAGCAAGGTGCCACCGAAGTAGCGCACCACGGCCACCCCACAAAAGGTGAGGTCGAGCGAGCGGATGCGCCGGAGGATCGGAAGCCCTGCCGTGCCGCTGGGTTCGCCGTCGTCGTTGGCGCGGTGGTGATCGCCGGCATTGCCCAGAACCCATGCATAACACACATGCCGCGACGCCGGATGCTCATTGCCGAAACGCTCGGCGATGCGCTTGAAGTCCGCCTCGTTCGTGATGGGGAAGGCACGCGCGATGAACTTGCTCGCCAGTTCGCGGTGGATGCCTTCACTCGTCCCTGTGACGGTCCTGTAGCGTTCAATGCTCATCGTCACCAGGCCATGAAGAGGATCAACGCCACCACGCACATCGCGATGCCCGACCATTGACGCAGGTGAAGCCGTTCCTTGAAGAGGAGTAGACCTGCGCCCGTGGCCACGATGATCGCCAGGATGTTCATCGCCGGGAACACGATGGATGCCGGATAGGTGCCCGCCCCTAAGGCCCATACGAGGAATAGGAGCGAAGCGTAGTTCACCACACCAAGCACCACACCGCCGACCCAGGCACGCGCGTGGCGCAAGGCCGGTTGTTCGCCTCGGATGAAGAGCAAGGCCATGCTCACCAATGCCGATGCACCGAAGCAGAGGGTTGGGAAGGTGGAGGCGTTGGCCTCATTGGTGAACACCCGTTGCACATAGGTGACGCTGATGTCGGCGATGCCACTGCACAGGAATATCACGAAGGGGAGGTAGGAGGAACGAGCGCTGGTGCCTGCATCCGCCTGCGGCATGGAGCTGAGCACCAGACCTGCGAGCGCCAAGATGATGCCCATCACGGACCACGCGCTCAGCCGTTCGTTGAAGAGCAACACAGCCCCCGCGATGGTGAGCACCAAGCTCATGCGACCAGCGATGGTCGTGCGTGCGGCACCCGCCCGTTGCGCGGAAAGACCCGTGAGCGAGAAGATCAACACGAAGAGCGAGCCCAACAACGACGCGGGAAGCAGCAAGGGCTCCACGTCGGGTGCCTGCCACGGTGGGGCCACCAGCAGACCGCAGAGGAAGGCCACACTGTAGTTGATGGCGATGGCCGGCAACAAGGGCACGTTGTACCGCTCGAAGTAGCGGAAGAGGATGGCGAAGCCCGCCACACAGAGCGCCGCTAGCACTACATGTCCCATGTGGCGGCGGGGTTGTGCTCCTTCACGAACAACGCGATCCTGTCATCACCATACACTCGTGAAAGCACCGGTTTTCCGTTCATGTGCGGTGCCGGAGTACCCGAGCCGAACACGACGTTCCCGTGGATCACACGGGCTTCGTCCCACAGTCCTTCGCGTAGAAAATGGCCAAGTAGCTGAGCGCCACCTTCCACCAACACCGACCGGATGGATCGCGCCTGTAAAGCGCTTAGCACGGCCGTGATCACGTGCGTGTTCGGCTCAACGATGAGCTGTTCCACTGGCAGATCGGTGCGCTGGCGTTCGGTGATGAGCAACGTGGGATGGCCATCCGAATACACGCGGCTGCTGGCCGGTGTGATACCCTTGCGATCGACAACGACGCGCAAGGGCTGTCGGCCTTCCACATGGCGCACCGTCAACGAAGGGTCGTCATTCATCACGGTGCGACTGCCTACCACGATGGCTTGCTCTTCACTCCGCCAACGATGCACCAACACATCGGTCGCAGGGCCGCTGATGCGCTGCACCCCGCGCTCGGTACGCGGATGGCGATCGAGCAGTCCATCCGCTGAACGCGCCCATTTCAGGATGATGTAGGGTCTGCCTTGTTCGATGGAGGTGAGGAAGCGTCGTTGGACCCATCGGCATTCATCGAGCAGCACGTTCTCCGTCACCTGTACGCCGGCATCCACCAACCGTTGGATGCCTTTGCCGGCCACCTGGGGGAAGGGATCGCGTTGGCCCACCACCACCTGCTTCACGCCGCGCGCGATGAGCAGATCGGCACAAGGGGGAGTTCGACCGTGGTGCGCACAAGGTTCCAGGTTCACGTACAGGATGGCATCATCGGGGATCGGCCCATCGCCAAAGGCGCGTAAACACGCCACTTCAGCATGCGGCCCACCGGCGGCTTGGTGCCAACCTTCTGCGAGTAGCGCGCCGTTCCGCACGAGTACCGCACCCACCAAGGGGTTGGGCGCAGCGCTACCGGTAGCCTTACGAGCCAGGTCCAGGCAACGCTGCATCCAAGGTTCGTGGGCGGGTGCTTCCATACCGGGGCGCAAAGGTGCATGATCCGGCGAGGTCGACCGGGCTACTTTTGCGCTCCTTCTCCAATGCGTGTGGCCACCAACACCGTAGGTTCCCTGCTCGACCTCTACCGGTCGGAGCTAACGCCCGTATTCGGTGCGGCGGAGGCGCGGGCCGTAGTGCGTTTCGTCTTCGAGCATGCCTTCGGATGGGACCAAGCCCAAGTGGAAGCCAACCGGACCACCACGCTGAGCGAGTCGGAGTTGCTGAAGGTGTACACGCCGCTCACCCGCCTGCGGAACGGCGAACCCTTGCAATATGTGCTGGGGCATGTGCGCTTCATGGGTATGGACATCGGCGTGGCACCGGGTGTGCTGATCCCGAGGCCAGAGACGGAAGAGTTGGTGGATCTGATCCAACGCAACGGCCGATCTTACGCAAGGGTGCTCGACATCGGCACCGGAAGTGGCTGCATCGCGTTGGCCTTGAAGAAGCATGTCCCGAACGCGGTGGTGATGGGCATGGACGTGTCATCGGACGCCTTGTCCATCGCCCGTAGGAACGGCGAAGTGCTCGGCCTCCCCGTGGAGTGGATCCAGCAGGACGTGCTCGATCCATCCGCCGCTATCCCATCACAGCTCGACCTCATCGTCAGCAATCCGCCTTATGTGCCGCGGTCCGAAGAAGTGTCCCTTGATCCCCATGTACGATACCACGAGCCACACTTGGCGCTCTTCGTGGAGGATGCGGATCCGCTCTTGTTCTATCGCGTCATCGCGCAGCGGGCATGGGATCTGCTTGTTCCGAGCGGCGAGCTCTGGTTCGAAGGTCACTACCAGTACGCCGAAGCGGTCGCCGACATGGTGAAGACACAGGGCTATTCGAACGTACGCCTCTTGCACGACCTCAGCGGATCACCGCGTTTCATCCACGCCCACCGATGAAACGCCACCTGCCGCTGCTGTTCTTGTTGCTCTGCGCCACCTCGGTCCAGGCTCAGCGCGACAGCACACACGCGCAGGCCGCCTTCAAGGTGGTGCTCAATTTCGATGCACGCCGCACCTGGGTCAACGATGCTTCGGTCCGGTTCAACGGGATCCGTCTGGGCGCACAACGCGGCCGCGACCTCATCGCCATCGGCTTTTATGGACTCGGTGATCCGTACATCCAACCCGAGGTGGACTTGGGTGTCCTGGGCAAGCAGGAGTTCTACACGCGCTTCAGCTACGCCGCACTAACCTATGAGCGCCTGCTGATCGACACGAAACGCTGGCAGGCGGGCATCCCGATCGCTTTCGGACTTGGCAACTACCGCACCAGTTACCGCGATACGCTGAGCGGGAACGAGATCGCCTACGGCGTGAACGAGCTTGTTCCGATCGAAGCCACCTTGCACGCGGACTACAACGTCTTCTGGTTCGTGTTCGTGGGTGCCGGTGCTGGCTATCGCTACGTGCTGGCGGCAGACCCCGAGGCCACCCAGAAGCTCAGCGATTTCACATATTACTTCAAGGTCGGGTTGCGTTTCGGCGAGGTCGTGAAACGTGTCCGCAAACGTCTTCGAGATGAGATCTGAACGGGAACTCGCACAGCAGCGCATCACCGAACTCTCCACAGAGCTGGAGGAGCATAACCATCGATACTATGTGCTCGCCCAGCCCGTCATCAGCGATCAGGAGTTCGATCATCGGCTGAAGGAGTTGGAGCGGTTGGAGCAGCAGTGGCCCGAATTCGCTTCGCCCAATAGCCCCACGCAGCGGGTGGGCGGCGACATCACCAAGAACTTCCCGGTGGTGGCGCACAAGTATCCCATGCTCTCGCTGAGCAATTCCTACAATCAGGAGGAAGTGAGCGAATTCGTCGCGCGCGTGGAGAAGGAGATCGGCCGGACCACCTACGTGATGGAACTGAAGTATGATGGGGTGGCCATCAGTTTGAGCTACTTGGATGGGGAGTTGGTGCGCGGCGTCACCCGCGGCGATGGAGAAAAGGGCGACGACATCACAAACAATGTGCGCACGGTCCGCAGTGTGCCCCTTCGACTGCGTGGCGACTATCCGAAGGAGTTCGAGGCCAGGGGCGAGATCCTCTTCACCCGGGCGCAATTCGACAAGTTGAATGCCGAGCGCGAACGGAACGGCGAGGAGCTCTACGCGAACCCGCGCAACACCGCTGCTGGTTCCTTGAAGCAGCAGGACCCGAAGGACGTGGCCAAACGTGGGCTGGACAACTTCATCTACACCCTGCAAGGCGCCGATCTCCCGGCACGCAGCCATTACGAGAACATCCTGGCCGCTGCCGCTTGGGGCTTCAAGACTCCCGACCCACAGCGCCGGTTCATCGAGCGCACGGACAGCGCAGAAGGCATCATGGCCTTCATCAACCACTGGGACAAGGCCCGGCTTCAGTTGGAGATGGACATCGATGGCATCGTGGTGAAGGTGGACGACCTGCGGATCCAAGAAGAGCTGGGTATGACCGCCAAGAGCCCGCGGTGGGCCATCGCCTACAAGTTCCAAGCGGAGCAGGCCGTGACCGGGTTGAACGAAGTCACCTATCAAGTGGGCCGGACCGGCGCGGTGACACCGGTGGCCAACCTGGAGCCGGTCTTGTTGGCGGGCACCACCGTCAAGCGCGCCTCACTCCACAACGCCGATCAGATCACCAAGTTGGACCTTCACCTCGGTGACCGCGTGAAGGTGGAAAAGGGCGGCGAGATCATCCCGAAGATCGTGGGTGTGGTCTTGGAGCAACGGGAGCTTGGCGCAGCGCCGGTGGTCTTTCCGCATCAATGTCCCGAGTGCAGCACGGCGCTTGTTCGTTACGAAGGCGAAGCCCAGCACTACTGCCCGAACGAACACGCTTGTCCGCCGCAGATCACGGGGCGCATAGAACACTTCGTGGGCCGCAAGATGATGGCGATCGACGGCCTGGGTGGTGAGACCGTGGGCGAACTGGTGCGCGAGAAGCTCATCGGCAACGTGGCGGATCTCTATGATCTAACAGCTGAACAGCTCCTGGCATTGGGTAAGGGCTGGGGGGCCAAGAGCGCGAACCAGGTGATCGCAGGCATCGAAGCGAGCAAGGCTATTCCTTTCGAACAAGTCCTGTTCGCCATCGGCATCCGGCATGTGGGCGAGACCGTGGCCAAGAAGATCGCCCGGGCGGTGGGCAGCATGGAGCGGTTGATGAGCATGACGCGCGAGGAGCTCGTCACCTTGGATGAAGTGGGCGGTGTGATCGCCGACAGCATCATCGATTTCTTCGCGGTGGAAGGCAACCGGATTATCGTGCAGCGCCTGAAGGGAAAGGGGCTGCGGATGGAGGTGGATGCCAGTGCCGCACAACCGGTGGGGGATAAGTTGAAGG
>DAOORM010000057.1:0-9230 GCA_035389265.1 Flavobacteriales bacterium
GGGCAGCTCGAGCCGGATCGAGCTGGCCAGCAGCGGCGCAGTGATGATGAAGATGACACGCATCTGGAGAGTTCTTTGCGAACCCTCCTACGCACCTTATGGCGAAGAGGTTGCGGATGGCATTGGCGGTGCAGGGATCCCGGCCAGGCCGCGAGCGCCCCCCTTCAAGGCATCGCCCTTCGATGTAATGGCCCGGATCCTTCGGGTTACCCAAGCGACGCGGAAAGCCAACCTTGGTCGAATGGTCTTATCGGATCCAATACCGGGCGCCTACGTTCTAGGCCGCCGCATGATCCAAACGCCGTCATCGATCTGGAAAAGGCTCCAGCCTTGAGCCTCCTTCTCCTCGATCACCTTCAGATAGGTCTTGGCGCGCTTCATCACCGAGGCCGTGCTCAACTTCATCTCCTTTGACTCGTCGGTCACGACCGGTGCGACCACTTCCGGAGGTCCATTGGATGAAACAACGACCACATTGTCATCCAGACCGTGCAGTTGTATCCAGAGATAGTCGTACTGCTGTATCTCCTGACCGTACAACGTGGAGCTCATGGTCAGCAGCAATACGGTCATGATGGCGGAACATTTCATGGCGATCGGGCTTGTACGAACAAAGATCGTGAGGAATGAGCCCGGATGCACGACACACGCTACTGCAGTATTCGGCGATCACCC
Organism: Flavobacteriales bacterium; assembly: GCA_035389265.1. GTDB lineage: Bacteria > Bacteroidota > Bacteroidia > Flavobacteriales_F > PHOS-HE28 > PHOS-HE28. Next base: position 676 of record DAOORM010000057.1, read on the forward strand.
ACGAGGATATTCCCCAAGCGCTGGCCTGCCTTCCCTTCCGCCCAGAAACGACCATCTTCCATGCTCCGATATTCCCCGAGATTGAGGGTATCGAACTCGTCTTTTGCGGGATACATGTTCGAAAGCTGATCCGAACCGATGGATGAACGTCCCGCCCACCAACTGCGGACTTTCGCCAAGAGACCGCCCGTGCGGTCCGACACTTGGTCCCCGTGATACGATGGTGTGCGCTGCACTCCCAGCATGCGCAGCGCCGTATTGATGGTGATGTCGCGGATCTCCTGTCCAGCCGTACCATGGTACGTCGCGTTCTGTTCGCCCACCCCGCCGAAATAGTCGGTTTGGATCAAAGCATAGGCAGCCATGCCGAGTTCGCGCGCCAACAGGTGCGGCACGTGCGTGTTGAAGAGGGTGGTCGCGGCACCATCCGCTGGCTCATCGTCGTTCGAGAGTTCCACGAGCAATTCCCATGGTACGGGTACGATCACGAAAGCACCCTCGAAGATCACCGGCAGACCCCGCTCGATAGCCTTGACCTCGTTGATCGGGGCTTGGGCGATGATGGCAGTAATGGAATGACCCATGGGGGTTGACCGTGCGGATCACTGACCCTCCTGCGCGGCCTCGGGCCACTTCACCTGCTCGGTGAGCTGCCACAGCGCATCGGTTAACGGTTTCAACTGTTCCGAACCCGTGGAGCAATCGAAAGTGATGGTGCGGGGCTTTCCATCGCGCACCACCTCCACCCAGCATCGGCCACCACCAGCACAATCCGGACAACCGATGACCTCGGGAGCGGCATCAAATACGGCTGCATCGAACTTCGCCATCACAGTATCGATCACGGCCTTGTCCAATGCCACGGTCTGTTCTTGATCGGCGGGGTGGGTTGAAGGGTCTCCTCGCCCTCCGCCCTTGCGACGAGCGGTCAAACCATCGGGTTTCAACTCGTATTCCTGTGTGCAATAGCCTACGCACATGCCGTGGCTGGAGCCGAAGCGGGCGAGTATGGTGGTGCTCTTCGCCGGTTCTCCTTGGATCACGGGTCGTGGGTCCGAGGTGGTAGCAACTTGCTCGGAGGCGTTGCTGCAACCCAAAACCAACGCCATGGTGGCAACCATGGACCACGACCGACGTGAATGGGAAATGACGTGCATCTTCTTGCTTTTGACTGTTTGCTGCGGCAAGGGATCGAGCGACACATGTGTCCCCCCTGCCGGCCACCCAATGCCCGCGCCTACCGCCGCATGCCTTGCGCCTGCTGCATCTGCCGCATCATGTTCTGCATCTTGGTCTTGTCCCCCATCATCTTCATCATCTTGCGCGTCTCTTCGAACTGCTTCATCAGCTTGTTCACCGCTTCGATGTTGTTACCGCTGCCTTTGGCGATGCGGGCGCGACGGCTGCCGTTGATCAACGCAGGGTTCTTGCGCTCTTCGGGCGTCATGCTCTTGATGATGGCTTCAATACCCTTGAACGCGTCATCGGGGATGTCGATGTTCTTCAAGGCCTTGCCTACGCCGGGGATCATGCCCATGAGGTCCTTCATGTTCCCCATCTTCTTGATCTGGCCGATCTGCTCCAGGAAGTCGTCGAAACCGAACTGATCCTTTTGGATCTTCTTGTTCAGCTCGCGAGCGGCCTTCTCATCGAACTGCTCCTGCGCGCGTTCCACGAGTGAGACCACGTCGCCCATGCCCAGGATGCGGCCGGCCATCCGGTCCGGGTGGAACTCGTCGATGGCCTCCATCTTCTCACCGGTACCGATGAACTTGATCGGCTTGTCCACTACGCTCCGGATGCTAAGAGCAGCACCGCCACGCGTATCACCGTCGAGCTTGGTCAGCACCACGCCATCGATGTTGAGGCGGTCGTTGAAGGCCTTGGCGGTGTTCACCGCGTCCTGGCCCGTCATACTGTCCACCACGAAGAGCGTTTCCTGCGGTTTGATGGCTGCCTTCACACGGGTGATCTCGTCCATCATGGCCTCGTCCACCGCGAGGCGACCGGCGGTATCCACGATCACCAGGGTGAAGCCATGGATCTTGGCGTACTCGATGCCTTTCTGCGCGATGGAGACCGGGTCGGTGTTGCCCCGCTCGCTGTACACCACCACGCCGAGCTGTTTGCCCAGCGTTTCCAGCTGATCGATAGCGGCCGGACGGTAAACGTCGCAGGCCACCAGCAAGGGCTTCTTACCCTTCTTGCGCAAGTGGTTGGCCAGCTTGCCGCTGAAGGTGGTCTTACCCGAGCCCTGCAAGCCGCTCATCAGCACCACTGTGGGGTTCCCGCTCAGGTTGATCCCTGCGGTCTGGCCACCCATCAGTTCCGCCAGTTCGTCGTTGGTGATCTTGGTGAGCAGTTGCCCCGGGCTCAGGCTGGTAAGCACGTTCTGCCCGAGCGCCTTGGCCTTCACGCGGTCGGTGAAGTCCTTGGCGGTCTTGTAGTTCACGTCGGCGTCCAGCAGGGCCTTGCGGATCTCCTTGACCGTTTCGGCCACGTTGATCTCGGTGATCTGGCCTTGGCCTTTGAGGACTTTGAAGGCTCTTTCGAGCTTATCGTTCAGATTCTCGAACATGTCTGGTCGTTGCTACAGGACCGCGAAGGTAGTAGGGGTGGATCAGAAGATCGGATGATCAGAGAATGGGGCTGACCAGGATGAGTGATGGAACGAATCGGCTCCGGGTCATCCGTGAGGCCGTTCATCCGTCCCTCCCACCCTTGAACCGCTCAACCATTCCTGCTTTCTCCAGCGCAGCGCCTCCTCTTCCTTCACACCATGAAAGCCATCGTCTGCGAACGGTATGGACCACCTGAGCAATTGCAATTGCGGGATGTACCCGTGCCGGTCCTGCAGGATCTACAGGTGCTGGTGCGCGTGCGTGCCACGTCGGTGAATGACCAGGACCTGAGCCTTGTGACCGGCACGCCACGGCTCTATCGACTCATCTTCGGTCTCTCCCGTCCCCGGCAAACGATACCCGGTATAGAGTTGGCCGGCGTGGTGGAGGCCCTTGGTCCGGGTGTGACCCGATGGCGGCTGGGCGACAAGGTCTACGGCGATACCTCGGATGGTGGAATGGGCGCCTTCGCGGAGTTCGTGGCCGTAAAGGAGACTGAGCTGCGCCGCATACCGGACGGTCTTTCATTCGTTGACGCAGCCGCCATACCGCACGCCCTTGAGCTGGCCTACCAAGCGGTGAAGGATATCGGCGACCTGAAGGCCGGCGAACGGGTATTGCTCAATGGCGCGGGTGGCGGCGTGGGCACCTTCGCATGGCAACTCGCCAAACAACAGGGCTGCACCGTGTGGGGTGTGGACACCGGCGATAAGAAACTGCAAGCCATGCGGGACTTGGGCTTCGACCACGTGATCGACTACAAGCAGCAGGACTTCACTAAGCTCGGTGAACGTTTCGACCTGATCGTGGACATGAAGACGAAACGTTCGCCCCGCGCGATCGCCCGTGCGCTGGCACCGGATGGCCACTACGTTACCGTGGGCGGCGATCCCGGTCGATTGATCGCCTTGCTGGTGGCGCGCTTGTTGGGTCGGCGGAACATGCACATCGTTGCATTGAGGTCGAATAGGAACCTGGATGAACTTGCTCCATTGATCAGCAAAGGCATCTTGAAACCGTTGATCGATGGGCCATACCCACTGGAGGATGCACCGCGCCTGGTCCGCTACTTCGGCGAAGGCAGGCACACGGGGAAGGTGGTGATGGAGGCAGGTGGTGCGCGGTGATCCTTACCTCGTTCAAACGCCCAGTTCGGCGCCCCTTCACGAACTTCGCCGCATGCGCCCTGTGCTCCTTTCCTTTTTCCTCTGCCTTCTACTCGCTCCGCTAAGCGCACAAAAGCCGGAGCTTTCAAACTGGCGGGACAACGACCGCGGCCGCGATATTCCGGTGGCCATCTACCGGCCCGAAAGCGGTTCTACCGGACTGCCGATCGCGGTCTTCAGCCATGGTTATGGGGAGAACCAGCCGGATTCCTATCTCGCTTACACTTATCTCCTGGAAGCCTTGGCCGCAAAGGGATGGTTCGTAGTGAGCATCCAGCACGAACTTCCGACGGACGACTTGTTGAACTTCAACGGTCCGGCTCGTGTGGCACGCATGCCCAACTGGGAGCGTGGCGCTGCGAACATCCACTTCGTGCTCGGGGAATTGCAGCGCGCTCACCCCGAACTGGACCATGGACGCATCGCACTGCTGGGCCATTCCAACGGAGGTGATATGAGCGTGCTCTACAGCCACCAGCATCCCGATCGGATCCAGCAGGTGATCACCCTCGACCACCGCCGTATGCCGATCCTACGCGCCAGCAAGCCACGCAGTTCCACCTTGCGCAGCAGCGACCAGCCCGCCGACCCAGAGGTCCTGCCAACGGAAGCGGAAGCCGAGCAACACGGGATCCGTGTGATCTTGCTGCAGGACACGCCCCACAACAACATGGACAGCGATGCGGATCCACGGCAGCGGGAAGAGATCATCGGTCATGTGAACCGCTTTCTCAACGAATGATGTTTTCCTCCAGGGCCCCATTCAGGCTCTGCATCCTGTTGGGTGGATCCGTGTTCCTGCTTTCATGCGGCGCACCCACAGCACCACTGCCCACTCTAGAGACTCCTTCGAATTCCACGGCACTACCCGAATTGGTGACGACCATCGCGACATTGGACAGTGCGATGTTCGCCGCGTTCAACGCACATGATGCGACGGTCCTCGGAACGTGGTTCACGCCAGATCTGGAGTTCTATCACGACAAAAGCGGCCTCGCTGGTTACGACAGCACCATGACGGGTTTCAGGCGCCTCTTCACCCAGCCCGAAACGGCCGACATGCGCCGCGAGATCGTACCCGGAACGTTTGAAGTCCATCCACTTGGCGACTTCGGGTTGTTGGAGATCTGCCAGCACCGCTTTTGTCACACGGAGAACGGTAGCGAGGAGTGCGGAACCTTCAAGAATATCATGGTGTGGCGCAGGGAAGGCACGAGCTACAAGGTGAGCCGGGTGATCAGTTTTGATCACTGATCGATACGGTCGCTTACTTTTCATACAATGGACCTGAACCAGATCACCTTGTTGAGCACGGACGTTGCACGTTCCCTCGCCTTCTATCAGACCTTGGGACTGAAACTCATCGTGGACAGCGCGCCACGTTACGTACGGTTGGCCTGTCCGGATGGGCGCACGACGCTCTCGATCCATCAGGCCGATGGCCTGGTCGCTGTTGGAGGACTCACGCTCTATTTCGAGTGCGACGCATTGGATGAGCAGGTCGAAGCCCTGAAGCGCTCCGGCATTGCCTTCAAGACGGACCCCACCGACCAACCCTGGCTGTGGAGGGAGGCTTCGCTATGCGATCCTGACGGGCACCGATTGATCCTATACCACGCCGGAAAGAACCGTCTGGATCCGCCGTGGCGGGTGCAGTAGGTGAGGCACCCTGGATACCTGCTTGGTCAAGGACCGGTTCGATGGCTTCCTACTTTCGTGCATGGCCAAATTCCTGCCCGCCTTGGACGAGCGGCTCACAGCGTTCATCCGCGCCCAACGCATGTTCTTCACAGGTAGCGCACCGAACGCTGGCCGGGTGAACGTGTCTCCCAAAGGCCTCGACAGCTTCCGCGTGCTCTCTTCCACCCTCGTGGGTTATTTGGACCTCACTGGAAGCGGCAATGAAACAGCCGCTCACTTGCTGGAGAATGGCCGCATCACCTTCATGTTCTGCGCGTTCGACGGGCCGCCGATGATCCTGCGCTTGTATGCGAAAGGCCGTTCCATCAGACCCGCTGATGCGGAATGGAATGAACTGCGCCCGCACTTCGGGCCGCCGCTGCCGGGTGAACGCCAACTGATCATCGGCGAGATCCAGAGCGTGCAGACATCGTGTGGGTATGGAGTGCCCTTGTACGAAACGGCTGGCGAGCGCACCCAATTGACCGCCTGGGCCAACCACAAGGGCCCTGCGGAGTTGGAGAACTATCGGCTGGAGAAGAACACCCGAAGCATTGATGGTCTGCCCACCGGGCTGGGTTAGATCACAGCACCGCGAAGTGCAGGCGCGGCTAGGCCACCCGTTCAGAAGTACCAGTGTACCGCCGCGTGGGTCTCTACCCCATGCGCTACACAACCCTAACCATCGCCATTGGTCCAAGGTTGTCCTTATCCCTTCCGTTCGCTGTACATACCCACAGGCCCATCGCGACGGACCCTCATCTTCAGATCCAGATCGGTCTCGAACGCCCACTACGGCGCGGCTAAGAGCCGTGCGTGATCGCAACCACACCCTTGCGCACGGGACCGCTGCCGCCCATAATGTCCGGGCACCATCCATACGCCCCCAACCTTATTGTATAAGCCATGTGCCCTTTTATTTAGATATTTGTCTAATCATCTATGAACAAGGCCTTCAAAGCCCTCAATGATCCCACGCGGCGGCGCATCCTGGAACTGCTGCGGCAATGCGACATGACGGCGGGGGACATCGCGAACGAGTTCGACATGAGCTTCCCCAGCGTCAGTCATCACCTCGACCAATTGCGCCAAGCCGGACTGGTCGCGTCCATGAAGGAGGGCCAGTTCGTACGCTACTCGTTGAACACCACGGTGGTGGACGAAATGATCGGCTGGATGCTGGCTTTGAAGACACCCCCGAAACGCAAGCGATGAACGAACCGACCACTCCCACGAACCGGCTCTTCGAGGCCAGTCTCGTTGTGCTGCTGCTCATCCCCATCGGCTACCTCGCCTACGCGTGGTCCAGCCTGCCCTCCAGCGTGCCGTTGCATTGGAACGCCGCAGGCGAAGCGGACCGCTATGGCGATCGCTCCGAGCTGTTGTTCCCGCTCGCGCTGGTCCTGCTCTTGCCGTATATCACTTTGTTGATCGCCCCGCGCATCGATCCGCGCAAGAAGAACCTATTGTCCTCGTCCAAGGCGTTCCGCGGTGCGCGCCTCACGATGGCATTGTTCACCTGTTGCATCGCGTTGGTGATCGTGTACAGTACACAAGGCCATACCGTTCCTCCTGGCGATGTGATATTCCCGCTGTGTTTCCTCCTGCTGGCCGGCTTGGGCAACTTCCTACCGGCCTTGCGCTCCAACTACTTCATCGGGATCCGCACCCCATGGACCATCGAGAGCGAAGAGAACTGGCGGCGCACGCACCGGTTCGGCGCACGCCTCTTCTTCTGGGGCGGTCTGGCGGGAGCGCTCATCGTGCTCCTCATCAACGATCCGCAGCATCGCTTCAACTTCTTCCTGCCAACGTTCCTCGTGATAGCCCTCACCCCTGTCCTGTACTCCTGCCTCCTCCACCATCGCTCGCAACGAACAGAACAATGAAAAACAAGAAGTTCCTCCTCGGTCTGGTGATCTTCCTGCTCGGTGTGGCCGGCGTACTGAGCCTTCTTACCAGTGAACTTCCCATAGACGCGATACCCGTGTTGGTGCGGGAGCGTTTCACCGATACACAGATCAAGTGGCTGGTCCTGCTGAACCCGGTGTTCCTCGTGTTGATCATGGTGTGCATCGGCACGCCACTGCATGAACGGGCCGGCCTGAAGGTCCCAACCCTGATGGGCTGGTTGCAAGGCACCCCAGTGGGGGCCGTGTTCGCCCATCAGGTGAAGGCTGGTGTCGTGTTCGGAGCACTGGCCGGTGTGTTGCTCGTGAGCTTGTCATTGGCCTTCGGCGATGCCATCGCCGCGGACCAAGAGAAACTGGCGGCCGGGATCAAACCCTCCTTGCTGGCGCGCTTCCTCTATGGCGGCATCACCGAAGAGATCCTGATCCGCTTCGGCATCATGACCTTGTTGTTGTGGTTGGTTGCGAAGGTGCTCCCTTCCACCGCTGCGGCTTGGACGAGCATCGCGGTAGCTTCACTCCTTTTCGCGCTCGGCCATCTACCTGCTGTCTTCGCCGTGATCGCTGATCCAAGCGCCATGCTCTATGCCTACATCCTGCTGGGTAACATGGTGGGCGGCATGATCTTCGGTTGGCTCTATTGGAAGAAGGGGTTGGAAGCTGCGATGATCGGGCATGCCATGACCCATGTGGTCATGGTGAGTGCGGAAAAGCTGCTTCCGGGATAAGACTCAGAAATTCTGCAAGCCCCACACATTGAGGCCGTGCACGAGTGTGGCCGGTAACAGGCTCTTCGTGCGGTAGGTGATGTAGCCCCACATCAACCCGAGCGGCACGATGCGTACCGCACCCATCAAGGCTTCATACATGTCGCCACTTTGGGCATACCAGTTCGGCGCGTGTAAAAAGGCCCAGACCAAGGTGGCTAAGAACCAGCCCACGGCCGGGTTGCGCAGGTAAGCACCCACACGCGTTTGCAGGGCCATACGAACGAATTCCTCGGAAAGTCCTGCTGTGATCAGGCCGGTGATCAGGGCGCCGACCACCCCTTCGGAGGCGAGGATCTTGCTCAACGTGAATTCATCCGGAGCTACCACATAGGCCGTTCCCGCAGTGATCAACAGCACCGGCAGGAACACCCAGCTCATCGCATTGAAGCGGATGCCCAGCTCAGCGGG
>DAOORM010000058.1:0-9196 GCA_035389265.1 Flavobacteriales bacterium
CGTTGAGGAAGCCCTGCTCGCGCATCTTCACACCGGCATCGTCGAAATAGGTCCAGGCGCCATTCGGGGTGCCATCGACGTAGCTGCCCTCGGCCACCGCGATGCCACTGATGTTGTAAGTGACCCAACGCCCGCTCTTCTTGCCTTCGGCATAGCTGCCCTCCTCCTTCACCCGACCACCGACATCCTTGCCCGGTGGGCTTTCGGTGAAGAGCTTCCAAGCGCCGTGCTTGAGGTCGTCCTTGTAATAGCCTTCGAAATCGGGTTGGCCATCGGGAAAGAAGCCGCGCCACAGTCCGTTCATGCGCCCTTGGGCGAAAGTGCCGATGGTCTTCTGCACCCCGCTCTCGAACCAGCTGTGCCATTCACCTTCTTCAAGACCGTTCACGTATGGACCCTCCTGCAGTTTCTGGCCATTCTCGTACCACGTGGTCCATGTGCCTTCCTTCACCCCGACCTTGAACGTGCCCTTCTTCCAGAACTCGCCATTCTCATAGAAGTAGACCCATTCGTCCTGCTCCTTATCGTCCTTGAAGATACCGAAGGCGCTCATCTTCCCATTCGGATACATATACTTCCAAAGGCCTTCGCGCAAGCCTTCCTTGAATGGGCCTTGCTGATCCTTCTTCCCCGCCTCGGTCCACCAGGTCCACGTGCTGTCCTTTTCGCCACCCTTGTGCCGACCCTCCACATTGAGCTGGCCGCTGCGGTACCAGAGCTGATAGGGTCCGTCCAGTTCGCCGTTCACGTAGGCATCCTTCTTCTCCAACTTGTTGTCTGAATACCAGTACGACCAAGGTCCATGCTTGCGGCCGTTCTTGTAGGCGCCTTTGGCCTTGGCGTTGCCGGCCGGGTAATACTCGGTGAAGGGGCCGTCCTTCTGGCCGTTGGTGATGGTGCACTCTTCCAACACCGCACCACTGGAGTAGAAGCTCCGCATGATGCCGTTGCCGTTGGTGACGGTCTGCACACCATTGCGATCCCACGCGTTGCGGATGAGTAAGGTGCTGTCAGTATGGAACTCCTCGAGTAGGGGCACACTATCGGGGTTGTAGTAGCGCCACTCGCCCATCTTCTTTCCGCGCTGGTAACTCCCCCGTTCCATGATGTCGCCATCGCTGTACCGCGATACGCGCAGGCTGTCCTCCTTGCCGCGCTTGAACCAACCATCATGTTGAATGGTGCCGTTCGGGTAGTAGATGCGTACATGGCCATCGCGTTCGCCGCTCTTGAAGTCGGCCTGTTCCATGATCCTGCCCTCGCGGTCGTAGAACTTCCACTCGCCCCATTCGCGCCCGTTCACCATGAGGCCTTCGCTGCGCTTGGTCTTGGTCTTCACATCCCAGTAGTCCACGAAGGGCTGAGCACCTTGACCCCATGCCGACGGTCCGGCGCATACCAGGAGCACGATGAGCAGGGGACCGTAGCGGAGCGGATGAAGCATGTGGCGAAAGTAGCAGCGTGAAGAGGTGCTGGTCGGGGTTGGGCGCCTCTTGATGAACAACGGATCGTCATGAGAATTGGTGTGACCCCCCGACCCTTCTCCGTCTGAAGGTGGCTATGGTGACCTATCTGCGGGAGCGAATGCTGGGGCTGTTGTTGTGGATCGCGCTGGGCGGGCTCGGCATACTGTGCTGGCTTGCCTGAACCTTCTGGGGGACGGTAGCGTTCATGGGGCGGCATGCTGTTGGTCGACCCCCGGCCATGGCTTCCAGCTACCTTTCGCCCATGCGCCGCTTGTCGCGTACGTTCCGCCTCTTGCTGGCCCTATCCTTGGTGGTGGTGCTCTTCGCGGCATGGACCGAGGCGAACAGACCGGTGATCGGGCCTCATGGTCGCTTGGCATTGACACTCTTCCGCAGTGGGCTGGATTCCCTGCCTGTATTGAAGGGTGACTACTTCTGGACGAGCGGTCGCTGTGCAGGCTGTCATGGACGGGACCTGCTCGGGGAGGCCAGCATCGATCCGGCCACGGGGCATGATGTGAACGTGGTGAATGACTGGCGCAGCAGCCTTATGGCCAACAGTGCACGCGACCCTTTCTTCCGGGCCAAGCTGGACCATGAGGTCTTGGTGAACCCCGACCACGCGGAAGGGCTGAGCAACAAATGCCTGAGCTGCCATGCCCCGATGGCCATGCACGAGGAGCGGATGGCGGGAAGACCAGCCTTCACCATCGCCATGTTGGATACGAGCGTGCTGGCCAGTGATGGGGTGAGCTGCCTGGCCTGTCACATGCAAAGCCCAGGGCCCGCGGGGCAAAGCTTCAGTGGCGACCTGCACTTCGACAGTGCACGCGTTTACGGGCCCTACGCCGATGACCAGATCAACCCCAACATCATGGAGTTCTTCGTGGGGCTCACACCTGGCTTCGGCGACCACATCGTGAACAGCGAGGTGTGCGCGGGGTGCCATACGTTGATCACCCAGACGGTGGACCTCGACGGGAATTACACCGGCGACGAGTTCGTGGAGCAGGCCACCTACCACGAATGGAAGAACAGCGTGTACAGCGCGAACGGCACCCAGTGCAACACCTGCCACATGCCGCGCATTGAAGGGCCGGTGATCCTCGCGGCCGAATATGCCTTCCTGAACGGACAAACGCCCTATGGCCTGCACCATTTGGTGGGGGGTAACGTGCACATGCTGGAGCTGATGAAGGCGAACCGCGAAGCCTTGGGAGTGCCTGCCACCGAGGCCCAATTCGACAGCACCATCTTCCGCAGCCGTGTCTTGTTGACCCAACGCACCTTGGACGTGGATGTGGACCTGATGGACCGTACGAGCGACACGGCCTTCTTCGGAGTTCGCTTGCAGAATCGTGCCGGGCATCGGTTCCCCAGCGGCTACCCCTCGCGTCGAGCCTTTGTCCGGTTGGTGGTGCGCGATGCCTTCGGCGATACGGTGTTCGTGAGCGGCGATTTCGACGGGACCTACGAAGTGGTGGGCCATGATGCGGTCTACGAGCCGCACTACGATGTGATACGCCAGGAAGACCAGGTGCAGATCTATGAACTCGTGATGGGCGATGTGAATGGAGACCCCACCACGGTACTTGAACGGGCCAAGCTACCCTTGAAGGACAATCGCCTGGTGCCCCTCGGCTTCTCCACCAGTCACCCGAGCTACGATACCACACGCATCGCGGGCAACGTGTTGAGCGATCCGGATTTCAACCGTACGCTGCAGAACGAGGAGGGCAGCGGCACCGATGTGGTGCACTACCATGTGCCGTTGAACGGGACCACGGGCGCCTTGTACGCCACCGCCGAGGTGTACTACCAGTCCATGCCCCCGGCTTGGAACGCCGAGATGTTCGGCTTCCATTCGGCGCGGATCGACACGTTCCGGACCATGCTATCGGAAAGCGATGGCACACCGATCCTGGTGGCCTCCGACTCGGTGGCCCTAGGTCCTCTGGGTGTGGCTCAACGACCGGTTGAACGGATCACCGTGCTGCCCAATCCAACAGCCGATGGCACCATCGAGATCCGGTATCGTGCGACGGATGTTGTGGAGGTGTTGGCCGTATACGCGGCGGATGGCCGTGCGGTGCCAGCGCGACCAGACCGACGTGCGGGTGGCTGGCGGTTGGACCTCCCTGTTGCAGCGGGCCTTTATTTCGTGCACCTTCGTGTGAACGGTGCGGCTGTGTTGCAGCGTGTCGTGCGTCAATGAGCCTCACCCTCGCTTCGATCCATGTGTATCCGGTGAAATCGCTAGGCGGTTTTGCTGTGATGGAGGCGCTGCTCTCCGACCGCGGGCTGGAGCACGACCGACGTTGGATGCTCGTTGATCCGGAAGGGAACTTCCTCACGCAGCGCGAACACGCGGCGATGGCCTGTTTGCATACCAGTGTATACGGGAACGGCTTCCGCGTGACCGATCGGCGGGACGGCGGAACGCTCGATCTCCCCTGGATAATGGCTGCCGGTGAGGAACGGATGTGCGGCATCTGGAGCGACCGCGTCCGCACCATCCGCGGCGAAGAGCCTTGGAGCAAGTGGTTCTCCGAACGTCTCGGTGCTTCCGTGGAGCTCGTGTACATGCCCGATCGGACCAAACGCCACACCGATGGCCGCTACGCCAAAGGCATCACCTCGCTGAGCGACGGATTCCCTTACCTCGTGCTTTCACAAGCTTCGCTGGACGACCTGAATTCGCGGTTGGATCAACCGGTGCCCATGGATCGGTTCCGGCCGAATCTGGTGGTTTCTGGCGGGGTGGCTTACCAAGAGGATGGATGGACGGAGATGCATGTGGGTGAGTTGACCTTCCAACTCGTGAAGCCCTGTGGCCGATGCCTGATCGTGACCACCGACCAGCAGAGTGGTGAACGTACGAAGGAACCGCTGCGCACCATGGCCACGTACCGCAGCCGAGGCGCGAAGGTCCTATTCGGCATGAACGCGATGGGGCCTGTGCACGGCACGATCCGCGTGGGTGATCATATACAGGCCATACAACCTGCTGCATCATGCTGATGACCGCACTTCTCTTCGTGTCCGCCTTGGGCATCCTGTTGGTCTCGGCGAACTTCTTCACCAATGCAGCAGAGGGTATCGGTCGTTGGCTGAAGCTTTCACCCTTCGTGATCGGGGTGTTCATCGTGGGTATCGGCACATCACTACCGGAGCTCGTTTCCGCCATCCTATCCGTCCGCGCGGGAGCTTCGGAGATCGTGCCCGGAAACATCATGGGGTCGAGCATTTCCAACCTCCTATTGATCACCGGTATCGTAGCGGTGATGGCCCGGCCGGAGATCCGCTTGGGTAGTAAGTACATCCTGATCGACCTCCATTACCTGCTGGGCGCATTCGCGTTCTTCTGGCTGGTGGCGCACGATGGCACCATCACGTGGGCGGAAGCCATCATCGGCCCAGTGCTCTTCGTGGTTTACAGCATCTACCTGATCAAACATGGCGCCGATGAAGTGCCTCCTTCCGATGCTGGATCGAAAGCCGAACGACCGGTCAAGCACATCATGGTATTGCTGTTGGCCGGCTTGGGGATCTATTTCGGTGCGGACCTCACGGTAAGCTCCATCACCAGCATCGCCGAGCAACTGGGACTAGCTCCTTCGTTGATCGCCTTAACGGTGCTTTCACTGGGTACCACGCTTCCTGAACTCGCGGTGAACGTATCCGCCATTCGGAAAGGAAAGGCTGAAATGGCCGTGGGGAATGTGCTGGGCTCTTGCATCTTCAATACGTTGGTGATCCCATCCGCGGCATCCGCTTTCGGCGAGGTGGACGTTCCGGTAAGCCTGGTAGCCTTCTCCATGCCGGTGATGCTCGGTGCTGGGTTGTTCTTCTACCTGATCACCCTGGATAAGCGCATTTCAAGGTGGGAAGGCTGGCTATTCGCGGGACTCTATGTGCTCTTCATGCTACAGATCTCCGCAACTGCATGAGCCACTCCATCCTCGCCGACAAGGCCACACGCCTGTTCATGATCCTTGGCGGTTTATTCGTGGCCAACGCGTTGATCGCTGAGATGATCGGCGTGAAGCTCTTTCAACTGGAGACCGCGCTAGGACTGACGAAAGCGGACTTCGCACTGCTCGGCCAGGAGCACCTTTCGTTCGTGCTCAGCGTGGGTGTGTTGCCTTGGCCCATCGTCTTCATCATGACCGATGTGATCAACGATTACTACGGCGTGCGTGGCGTGCGCTTCCTCACCTTGCTCACGACGGCGCTCATCGTCTTTGCGTTCGCGGTGATGTACTTCGCCATTCACATGCCGCCCGATCTGGGATGGTGGATCGGCAGTGGCACCGCTTCCGGTGTACCCGATATGCAAGCGGCATTCACGAACATCTTCGGACAGAGCATGAACATAATACTCGGTTCGCTCACCGCATTCGTGATCGGCCAACTGGTGGATGCTTTCGTGTTCCGGCGGATCAAACGCATCACCGGCGATAAGCGCATCTGGCTCCGCGCCACGGGTAGCACCATCATCAGCCAGTTGATCGATAGTGTGGTGGTAACGTATCTCGCCTTCTGGGTGCTGCGCGACATGAGCTTCCCGTTGGCGACGGCACTGGTGTTCACGGCCTACATGTACAAGTTGGTCGTGGCCATTGTGAGCACGCCACTGGTGTACCTGGCACATGCCGGGGTGGAACGTTATCTCGGCAAGGAACGCGCACAGGCCATGCGCGCCGCCGCGTTGCAACGGGCCGATGAACAGTGATCCCATGGCGAAGAAGAAGGTCATCACGAAAAAGGAGCTCGACGCCATCGAGCGAGCGGCGAAACGACAGGCACAGAAAGAAGCCGGTGCGTTGGATGGACGTTTCCGGCCGAAGGTGGTGCCGAACAAGAAGCGCAAGGACGTTCCCAAGAAGAAGGTGGATCCGGGCGAGGAGTGAGCACGGCTACCTTTGACACATCATCATCATGTCCTCCGACCTCCACGACCTCTACATCGACGGCAAGAAGGCCAGTCCTGCCTTGCCCGAAGGGAAGAAGAATTACCTGATCGACATCGACGGCACGATCTGCGAGGACATCCCCAACGAGGAGCCGGAACGCATGGTGGATGCGGCCATCTTCCCCGATGCGCTGGAGACCTGTAACCGGTGGTTCGACCAAGGTCACATCATCACCTTCTTCACCTCGCGCACCGAAGCGCACCGCGAAGTGACCGAGGCCTGGCTGAACAAGCACGGCTTCAAGTACAACGGTATCCTGTTCGGGAAACCACGCGGTGGCAACTACCACTGGATCGACAACCACATCGTGCGATCCACGCGCTACGTGGGCACCTTCAACGACATGGTGGAGAAAGAGGTGAAGATCCAGGTGTTCCCGGATAACGCGTGAATCGACCGCTCCGAGCCGCTCGATAGCTGGTTGCACACGCCCGCTCTTCTTACCTTGGTGCTCCATGTCCAAGAACATCTCATCGCTCAGTGGCCGCGACGGCAAGGAACTCGACGACGCCTTGTGGGATCGCCTGCAACAGGCCGCTGAACAGAACGGTGGCACACCAGCGACCGCACAACTGACAAAGGTGGCCGATGCCCTGCTGGTGGGTGAAGCCGTGGCCTATGGCACTTCCTCGTTCTACGATTTTCTCCGACGCGAGAACCACGGCAAGAAGGCCTACGTGTGCAACGGCAGCACGTGCCTTGTTGCGGGCACACAAGGTCGGGTACACGATGAACTACACAAGCATTTCAAGGAAGAGGAGATCGGGCACATGTGCTGCCTTGGGCGTTGCCACGAGAATAGCGCGTTCCATTTAGGCGGGCGCAACTACAGTGGTGACGCTATCGATCGGTTGGATGAGGTGATCGACAAGTCCGCTGCAGGGCCAACGCATCGCGTCGAACCGGCAGGCGGCCAACACCATGTCGGCACCTCATTGGCGCAACCCATCCTCACCGCACCGATGCCGGCGTTGGATGCGTTCTATGCCGTTTGGGAGCGGGTGCTGAAGAGCGACAGTGCCGACATCCTCCACGAGATCAAGACCGCCACCATCCGCGGACGCGGGGGCGCCGGTTTTCCCATGGGCTTCAAATTGGAAGCCTGCCGCAACGCCGAGGACACCACGGGCAATGGCACTCCGCGCAAATACATCGTCTGCAATGCGGACGAAGGTGATCCCGCCGCCTTCAGCGATCGTTACCTGCTGGAACAACGGCCACACTTGGTGCTTCTCGGTATGATGATCGCCGGCTACTGCGTGGGCGCCGATACCGGTGTGCTGTACATCCGCGCGGAGTACCCCGAGGCCGTGGCGATCGTGAAGCAGGCCGTGGCCGAGATCGAGGCCAAGGGCTGGATCGGCAGGAACATCAAGGGCAGTGGCTTCAATTACCGCTTCAAGGTGATCAAGGCCGCAGGCGCTTATGTGTGCGGCGAAGAGACCGCCCTGCTCAACAGCATCGAAGGCAAGCGTGGCGAAGTGCGCACACGACCTCCCTACCCTGCACAACAAGGCCTCTTCAATCGGCCCACCGTGGTGAACAACGTAGAGACGCTCGCCTGTGTGCCTTGGGTGATCGCGAACGGTGGGGTGGCCTACACCAGGATCGGTACCGAGAAGACCAACGGCACCAAGCTCGTTTCGCTGGATAGCGCCTTCAACCGACCCGGCTTGTACGAAGTGGAATGCGGCACTCCCCTGCGCACCGTGATCGACGAACTCGGCCAGGGCTTCAAGAAGAAAGTGAAGGCGTTGCACATCGGCGGACCGCTCGGTGGGATCGTGCCTCTACACAAGATCGACGCGCTCAGCATCGACTTCGAATCGTTCCAAAAGGAAGGCTTCCTCCTCGGCCACGCCAGCGTGCTGTGCATCCCTGAGGACTTCCCGATGGTCGAATACCTCGAGCACTTGTTCGAATTCACTGCCGTGGAGAGTTGCGGCAAATGTTTCCCCTGCCGCATCGGCAGCAAGCGCGGTGAGGAGTTGCTGCACCGCGCACGCACCGCGAACGTCAAGATCGACCGTGCGCTCTTCAACGACCTGCTCGAAACGATGGAGATCGGCAGCTTGTGTGCCCTCGGTGGTGGTTTGCCGCTGGGCGTGAAGAACGCCCTGATGTATTTCCGGAACGAGCTGGACGCCCACTTCTCGTGAATCGGCGATCGGAAACGGCTGGATCCAACTAAGCCAGGCCTTTCCTCACGGCTAGGGCGACCGCTTCGTTCACGCTGTGCACCCGAAGCTTCAGGTAGACATTGCTCACGTGCCGGTTCACAGTGGCGTAGGAGAGGTTCAGTTCTGCTGCGATGCGCTTGTAGGTGTATCCCTTCACCAGCAGGCTCAGGATCTCCTGTTCGCGCGGGGTGAGGAGGAACTCGTCGGGCTTTGTGGCGGGTGTCTGCTTGCCCTCCATCATGCGCAACACCCGACGGGCGATGCTCGGTGACATGGGCGCACCGCCTTCGAGCGCCTCTTTGATCCCTTGGATCAGTCGGTCGGGATCGGTCTGCTTGAGGAAGTAACCATCGGCTCCTGCGCGAATGGCAGCGAAGATCCGATCGTCGTCCTCGATGACGGTGAGCATGACGATGCGCAGATCATCGGGGAACCGAGCGCGCAGGATGGCCACCGCCTTGATGCCATCGACCACCGGCATATCGATGTCCATCAACACCAGGTCGGGCGAGCAGGAGCCGACATCGTCCACCACCTTGTGCGCTGAATTGAAGGCGCCCACCACCCCGAGCTC
>DAOORM010000059.1:0-9123 GCA_035389265.1 Flavobacteriales bacterium
CCTTCTTGTGGATCTCGTCCGCGATCGTGGCGAACACCTCCGGATGGTTCTCCGCCGTGCTGATCAGCTTGGCGATGGCCGGCCAGTTCTGCGGGCTGAGCTTCTTGGCCTCGCCGTTCACCTTGTCGCTCAGGTCGTAGTCGGCCTTCTCGAGCATGTCATTGATCATGCCCTGCAGGCCCATCGCACGACCGTCATCCGGGTGGTACAGCCGCGTGATGCCGTACGCGTGCAGCTCCTTGATCTCCTCGGGCAGGATCGTCCCGCCGCCGCCGCCGAAGATCTTGATGTGACCCGCGCCCCTTTCTCCTAGCAGGTCGTGCATGTACTTGAAGTACTCCGTGTGCCCGCCCTGGTAGCTCGTCATGGCGATGGCGTGCGCGTCCTCCTGGATCGCGGTGTTCACCACATCCTCCACACTGCGGTCGTGCCCCAGGTGGATCACCTCGGCGCCGGTGCTCTGGATGATCCTGCGCATAATATTTATCGCCGCATCATGACCATCGAAAAGTGAAGCAGCGGTCACCACCCTGATCTTATTCTTCGGAACGTAAGGTGCGGCTTGAACGAATGTGGACATGGCGTGAAGGTACCTGAGAGGGATGGGTTCAAGTGAAGTGTAGATGCGCCGAGCATGTTGAGCGACGGAGGAGCGAAATCCCGCCTAAGCGGGAATGTTGATGGCGGCATCGTGGCCGTCGAAGAGGGATGCCGCAGTGACCACACGGATCTAATGCTTGGGCTGATAGGGAGGAGCTTGGACGAAAGTTGACATGATGGCTTCAGCAAGGAGTGATCGACCCGAATGATGGAGATAATGCGGACCTGCCTGCCGGCAGGCAGGTCTTGTGCTTGGGGACGTAGGGCGGGGCTTGGACGAAGGACATGTTGCGAAGGTATCGACCCGGCCCTGATCCTCCTCTGAATGCCGAGGAGAGCGTGTGGTCATCCAGTCCCCGGAAGACTCCAGATTTGGACGTTTGGGTAAATATTCCGTTCCTTTGTTACCCGAATGGGTAAGTTAAAGGATATCGGGACGCGCCAGCGCATCATCGCAGCGGCCATGGAACTCTTCCGCCAAAAGGGCATGGACGGCATGAGCATGCGCGAACTGGCGGAGAGAGCCGGGGTGAACAAAGGCCTGCTGCACTACTACTTCACGACCAAAGAGGCCATCTTCCGGGAGGTCTTCGTCCACCAGGTGGAGATGCTCTACCGCGAGGTTGGAACGCTGCTGGAGACACCCGGGTCGCTGTATGACAAGGTGCCCGTGCTGGTGGACGGCTATTTCAGGATGCTGTCGCAAGTGCCCGGGTTGCCGGCCTTCGTGCTCTTCGAGATGCAGCGCGATCCTTCCATCCTAACCAAGACCGCCGCGAAGGACATCCTATTCAACGTGATCGACACCGCGGAACCCGAACTGAAGGCCATGGGACTTCCTCCTGAACGCTCCATCGGTGTTCACTTCGTCATGGACATCGTGGGCTTGTGCGCCTTCACTTTCGGCACATTGCCCGGTGTGGCCAAGGCCATGAAGTTCAACAAGGCCCAGCGGGAAGCCTTCCTGCTCTCGCGCAAGGCGCACATCATCGCCGTCATCCAGCAAAGCCTGAAGCCATGAGACATCTCTTCTTCCTGCTGTCGATCATTCTCGCACCGGCGCTCATGGCCCAGTCCCTCACGCTGGACAGCGCCATCGTGCGGGCCATCCGGCATGATCGGATACAGCAGCAGCTGCTTGCCATCGATTCCATCACGGCGCTGCGCGACCGCGATGTGGCCAACACCTGGATGCCCCGGCTGGACCTCAATGCCACGAGCACTTGGCAGAACGAACAGATCTCCTTCCCCGGTGGCGCACCGGGCGGCAGCCCTCCACTGGTCCCATTGGACTTCCACCGCGTGCTGCTCAATTTCAACCAGACGATCTACGACGGGAACAACATCCACGAACGGCGGGAACTGGTGGCCCTTGACGCGGACGGCCAGCGCCTGCAGGCCGAGGCGCGCATCATCGACCTGAAAGGCCAGGTGATCCAACGCTTCATGGGGGTACTGCTATGCACCGAACAATTGCGGCTGTCCGATCTGAAGTCGGCGACGATCGAAGAGCAGCGATCGCGCATCGAGCAGGCCGTAAAAGCCGGAGCGGCGCTCGCCTCCGAGGAGGACGTGCTGCGCGCCGAGCTGCTGACCGCCGAGCAGGAGCGCATCGGCACCGAAGCCCTTGAAGACCGGCTCCGTGGGGAACTCGTCCTACTGACCGGCGACGAGGAGGCCCGAACGGCGACGTTCGTGCGGCCGGACCCTGGAACGATCGCCACGCTGGACCCCACACAGCGGCCCGATATCCGCGCCTTCGACGTGCGAGTGAAAGCGCTCGAAACGCAACTGGGCATGACGACCGCATCGCGGCGCCCGACATTGGGCGTGTTCGGCAACGTCGGCGGCGGTCTACCCGGCTACAACATCCTTGACAACACGTTGCGGCCAATGGTCCTGGGCGGGGTCAGCCTGCAATGGCGCATCCTGGGTTGGGGAGAGGTGGATCGCAAGCGTGCGACGACCGAACTTCAACGGGGGATCATACTGGACGAGCGCGAGCGTGCCTTGCGTCAAGTGAACATCGCCCTGGCCGCGCAGGACGAAGAGATGCACAAGCTGGACCGTTTACTGGAGAAGGATGATGAACTCGTCGGTCTGCGCGGCAATGTGGCGCGTGTGAAAAGCGAGCAGCTCAGCCTCGGCACCATCACCGCATCCGAGTACATCACCGAATTGAACAAGGAGAACTCGGCCCGCCTCGGACACGAGGTCCATCAACTGCAACGCCTGCTCGCCCAACGCGTGCGGCTCAACATCGCCGGACAATGAGAACGTATATCCCCTGTCTGCTTCCGATCGCCGCACTGTTCGCTTCCTGTGGCGATGATGGAAGCGAGGCCGACGCCTATGGCAACTTCGAGGCCGTGGAAACGCTCGTGAGCGCGAAAGGCGCAGGCGAGTTGATCGACTTCCGGGTGGAAGAAGGCATGCGACTGCGTACCGGTGAGCCGGTAGGCACGATAGACACCACGCTCCTTTCGCTCCAAGCCGAACAGGTGGCTGCGAACCGCGAAGCCATCGCCAGCCAGGCACGGAACCTCATAGCCCAAGTGGAAGTGCAGGACGCGCGCGTCGTGGACCTGCAACGGGAGGAGGCCCGACTGGTGGAACTGGTCGCGGGGAAAGCCGCAACCCAGAAGCAATTGGACGATATACGCGGGCAGATCACCATCCAGAAGAAACAGGTCGCAGCGTTGGAAACGCAGAACCCGGGCATCGTTTCGCAGGTGCGTGCCATGAACGCACAAGAGGCCATGATCCGCAGGCAGATCGCCGATATGCGCATCGTGAACCCGACCAGCGGCACCGTGGTCAGCAAACTCGCCGAGCCCCACGAACTGGCCGCACCCGGCAGGGCGCTGTACCGCATCGCGGCATTGGATACGCTTGAATTGCGCGCGTACATCAGTGGCACGCAACTGGCGTCGTTGGAACAAGGCGGTTCTGTGGAAGTCGGCATCGACGGCAACAATGGCGGCTTGGTCCGTTTGCCCGGTCGCGTGAGTTGGATCAGCAGCGGAGCGGAGTTCACACCGAGGACGATCCAAACACGCGAAGAGCGCGTGGACATGGTCTACGCGTTCAAGGTGCGCGTGGCGAACAGTGAAGGCCAGCTGAAGAGCGGCATGCCCGGTGAAGTATTCCTCACTCCAGCCGTGAAGTGATCTCGATCGATTATATCAGCAAGAACTACGGTGCCGTAAAGGCGCTACAGGACGTCTCGTTCGCGGTACGGAAAGGCGAGCTCTTCGGGTTGATCGGCCCCGATGGCGCAGGCAAGACCACACTCTTCCGTTCGCTCGTAACACTGCTGCTGCCCGATAGCGGCACCATGACCTTCGACGGGCATGATGTGGTGAAGGACTACCGCTATGTGCGACGCAATGTGGGCTACATGCCCGGCACCTTCTCCCTCTACCAGGACCTTACCGTGCGCGAGAACCTGGAATTCTTCGCCAGTGTGTTCCAGACCACGGTGGAAGCGAACTACGACCTGATCAAGGACATCTACGTGATGCTGGAGCCCTTCGAAAAGCGCAGGACCGGTGCGTTGAGCGGAGGCATGAAACAGAAGCTCGCGCTGTCGTGCGCGTTGATCCATCGGCCGCTGGTACTCGTGTTGGACGAACCGACCACCGGTGTGGATGCCGTGAGTCGCCGCGAATTCTGGGCGATGCTGCGCAAGCTGAAGCAGGAAGGCATCACCATCCTGGTGAGCACACCGTACATGGACGAAGCTGGGCTCTGTGACCGCGTCGGCCTGATCCAGAACGGACAGTTGCTGCGCGTTGGCACACCTGATGAGATCACGCAAGGCGTCGATCGTCCGCTCTTCGCAGCGCAAGGAGGCGATGCGTACACCCTGCTGCGGACGCTTCGCAAAGTGGATGGCGTGGAAGCCGTATTCCCATTCGGCGAAGCGCTGCACATCACAGGCGCTCCTTCGATGAACGCAGTTGCGCTTCGTGAAGCATTGACCGAACAAGGACTCTCGGAGGTGACCGTAGAACCGATCGCGCCCGGCATCGAGGACCTCTTCATGCACTTGATGCAATGAACGCCGGGATCGCCATCTCCGCCAGCAAGCTCACCAAGCGATTCGGCACGTTCACCGCCGTGGACGCCATCGACCTCGACGTGAAGCAGGGCGAGATCTTCGGATTCCTGGGCGCCAATGGTGCAGGCAAGACCACGGCGATGAAGATGTTCATCGGCCTCTCGAAGCCCACGTCCGGTGAAGCGACCGTGGCCGGCTTCGATGTGTACACGCAGAGCGAAGAGATCAAGCGCAACATCGGCTACATGAGCCAGCGCTTCTCGCTCTACAACGACCTCACCGTGCGCGAGAACATCCGGTTCTATGGTGGTATCTATGGCCTCGATGATGCGCGGTTGAAACAGCGCACGGAGCAGATGATCGAGGAACTCGGTCTGACCGACCATGCGAAGACGCTCCTGGCCTCGCTCCCCCTTGGCTGGAAACAGAAGCTCGCCTTCAGCGTTGCGCTGATCCATGAACCACGCATCGTTTTTCTGGACGAACCCACCGGAGGTGTGGACCCCATCACCCGCCGCCAGTTCTGGGAGATGATCTACGAAGCATCCGCAAAAGGCGTGACCGTTTTCGTGACCACGCACTACATGGACGAGGCCGTATACTGCAACCGCGTGAGCATCATGGTGGATGGCGTTCGCGCAGCCTGCGACACGCCCGCCGCGCTCAAGAAGCAGTTCAAGGCCGATACGATGGACGAGGTGTTCTACCAACTGGCCCGTGGCGGTCAACGCAGCGAATGAAGACCTTCCGCGCGTTCGTCAAGAAGGAATTCCTTCACATCATGCGGGACCGGCGCACGCTGCTGGTGCTCTTCGGCATGCCGGTGGCGCAGATCATCCTCTTCGGCTACGCGATCAATACCGAGGTACAGGAAGCGCAAGTGGCCGTGCTCGACCAAAGTCATGACGTGCGCAGTCAAAGCCTGACCAACTCCTTCTTTGCCTCCAGCTATTTCGTGAATGCCGGTCCGCTCCAGCGTGCGGAGGACATCGAACACGTCTTCAAGGAGGGAAAGACGAAGCTCGTTATCGGGATCGGACCTGACTTCACCAAGGACTTGGAAGAAGGCCACGCGCGGATCGCACTGATCGCCGATGCTTCGGATCCCAACGTGGCTAACATCCTCGTCTCCTACGCGTCGCAGATGATCACGAAGTGGGTGGCACGCGACCCCACGAAGCGGATGCCCGAACTGGTGAGCGTGGAGCATCGCCTGCACTACAACCCGGAGATGAAGAGTGCTTTCCTCTTCGTGCCGGGCGTGCTCACCATCGTGCTGATGCTCGTGAGCGCCATGCTCACCTCCATCAGCATCGCGCGCGAAAAGGAGTACGGAAGCATGGAAGTGATGCTGGTCTCGCCCTTGCGCCCGATCCTCATCATCGTCGGGAAGGCCGTGCCCTACCTGATCCTCTCGTTGGTCAACGCCACCTTCGTATTCATCGTTGCACGTGCGCTCTTTCATGTGCCGATGAACGGGAGCTACCTCCTGCTGGTGCTCGAAGGACTGCTCTTCATCATGACCGCGCTGAGCCTTGGGCTCCTGTTCAGCGCCATGGCCAAGACCCAGCAGACCGCGCTCATGCTCTCGCTCTTCGTGCTGATGATGCCCACGATCCTCCTCAGTGGCTTCATCTTTCCCACTAGCAGCATGCCGTGGCCCTTGCAGGTGATCAGCAATGTGATGCCGGCCAAACACTTCATCATCATCCTGCGTGGCATCATGCTCAAGGGCGTGGGGTTGAACGTGCTCTGGCCGCAAACGCTCATCCTCACCGGAATGATGCTCGCCCTGCTTGCGATCAGCGTCAAGAAGTTCAAAGTGCGCCTGCAATGAGGATCGTTCTCCACCTTTTGCGCAAGGAGTTCCTGCAGGTCTTCAGGAACAAGGGCATGCTGCCGATCATCTTCGTCGCGCCAGTGATGCAACTGCTCATCCTCGTCCACGCGGCGGATTTCGAAGTGCGCAACGTGCACTTGATCGTGAGCGACATGGACGGCAGTTCGACATCGCGCGGACTCATCGCCCGCTTCAATGCTTCCGATCGCTTCCACGTGGACCGCATCATCGGTGGGTTCCCCGAAGGCATGGCAGCGATCGATGCAGGCGATGCTGATGCCCTGCTTCGCATCCCCGCGGGCTTCGAAGCGGATCTGCGCCGGAAGGCGCACGGTGATCTGATGCTCGACCTCAACGGTGTGGATGGCCAGTTCGCGAGCCTCGTCCTGGTGTATGCACGTGCGATCATCGCGAGCGAGCAGGTGCATATCGCACAACACATGATCAGCGGATCACGCGCTCCAGCACCTCCGGTGGAAGTGATCCCGCGCTTCTGGTACAACCTGCAGATGAACTACAAGAACTTGATGGTTCCGGGCCTGCTGGTGGTGCTCGTCACCCTGGTGGCCATGTTCCTCAGCAGCATGAACATCGTGCGCGAGAAGGAGATCGGCACCATCGAACAACTCAACGTGACACCGATCAAGAAGTGGCAGTTCATCCTGGGGAAGTTGCTGCCGTTCTGGTTCATCGCGCTCTTTCTCTTGGCCTTCGGCCTCCTTATCGGCAAGCTGGCCTTCGACATTCCCATCGAGGGCAACGTGCTGGTGCTCTTCGCGTTCGCGGCCATTTACCTCTGGGTGGTGCTCGGCGTCGGTCTGTTCATCAGCACGATCAGTGACACACAGCAACAGGGCATGTTCGTCTCTTGGTTCTTCCTCGTGATCTTCGTGTTGCTCAGCGGCCTCTTCACGTCCATCGACAACATGCCACATTGGGCGCAGAAGATCACGTGGTTCAATCCAGTGAGTTACTTCGTAGAGGTGGTGCGCATGGTGCTGCTCAAGGGGAGTGGACCGGCGCAGATCGCCAAGCAGTTCGGCATCATCACCCTCTTTGCGGTGGTGGTCAACGGGCTGGCGGTATTGAATTACAGGAAACGGGCGTAGTCCTTTTGCTCGTTGATCGCTGGCATTCGGCGGTCGTGCGCCGGGCGATAACACAATTCATAGTGATGGCGGCATCGTGACCATCGAAGAGCGAGGCGGCCGTAACGACGCGGATCCTGTGTTTCGGCTGGTAGGGAGGAGCTTGGACGAACGTCGACGTGAGGCGAAAGTACCAGTGAGAGGGTGATTGAGTGCGAAGGCTGAGAGAGGGGCCGCCCGGGCGGGCTGTCCGCTGTAGCCGGCTCGCAGCGCGTGGCATCGCATCGGGCTGCGGTGGCTTCCTGCGGCCGCCTCCTCGCACCGTGCGCTGCTCGCGCTCTGCTGCGCCGGGCTGCCGCTCCCACCCCTGGCGGAAGCATCGCTTTACCCCTTCACTCCGTTTCCCCCTACATTCGATCATCATGCGCGCCGCCCTGATCTTTTTGGCTCTGCTGCCCTCACTGGCCTGCGCCCAAAGCTGGTGCCCGCCGGGGGCCACGTGGACCCATGAGTATGCGGATGTCCTCGGTGGTTATTGGGGTGTTCAGCGAGCCGAGTATGTCGGGGATACCATCATCGGTGGGTATGTGGCACAGGAACTGCGCCAGACCCATGTGGTCGCACCATGGGGGACGAGCAACTACGCGCCGTATACCACCTCTTCCTTGTACACCCGTTACGACAATGACATCGTGTACATCTGGGACGGCGTGAGCGCGTATGACACCATGTTCTGGTACGGCGCCTCGCCAGGTGACCACTGGCGCGCTCCGGGCTGGCCCGATGATGGGAACATCGTGCTCACGGTGGTCGATACCGCCACCGCGGACATCGATGGAGTTCAGCTGCGTCGGTTGGTCGTGGAGCCCTTTCCGGATCTGCCGATCGATACGCTGTATGAGCGTATAGGTGGACAGTTCCTCTATCTCAATGGATGGACCTGGTTCGTCACCGACATGCCTTGGAACGGCCTGATGTGCTATAGCGATCAGGAGAGCGGCTTCACGATGCCCGGGGTAGATGATTGCGGTTTCACCCTGACGGTCCATGATGCGCAGCGCATGAGAGTGATGCGGCTCTTCCCGAACCCCGGCACCACCCACTTCACACTGGACCTTCCACGTGGACCCCACACCATTTCCATCTTCGATGCCATGGGCCGCATGGTTCTGCAACAGCGCACCATCGATGCCCGGCCAGTGATCGCCACGGAAGCACTGCCTGCCGGGTTGTACCGGATCACCGTGCGCGTGGAGCAGGGTGCAGTGATGGGCGCGACATGGGTGAAGGAGTGAGGCATCCCTATTGAGCGTAAGTGCCTGGTTCCTGCGCACCACACGGTCCGCGTGGCGTTACGTTCACCGTTCTTCGCATTCATTCCCGTATGCGTTTCCTTGCCCTCCTGGCCACCGTACTGCCTGTATGGGCCCTGGCCTGTACCGCCTTCAAGCATACCCGTGATGGCCGTACGCTGGTGGGCTGCAACGAGGACGCCTGGAGCATCAACCCGCAGGTGCGGTTCGAGCAAGGTC
>DAOORM010000060.1:0-9013 GCA_035389265.1 Flavobacteriales bacterium
TGTTGGTCTTGGTGACGGCCTGTCCGTTCTTGAAGAGGATGGTCTCGATCACCCGCCCTTCGCGGTCGTAACGTGTGCGGATGCCGTTGAGCTTGTCATCGCGCCAGTGCTCGGTGCGGCAGAGTTTGTCGGTGCCCTTGTAGTACTCCTTCCAGCGCCCGGAGCGTTTGCCATGCTCGAAGTAGCCCACAATCCATGGCAGCGTGCTTGAATAGTTCTGGATCCATTGACCATGCAGTTCGTTGAGCGTCCCCTCGCCGGAACACCAGACCTTGTCTTTGTCTTCTCCTTCGAAGTAGCGAACAACACGCTCGGGCTTCTGTGGCACTTCGTACTTGTTGGGTAGCAGGAAGGCATCGGGCATGTAGTAGTCGTAGGCGCCTTGGATCAACTTCAACTCTTCCAAGCTGAAGCCCGAAGCCTGTTGCCAGGCAGCAAGGCCCGGCTCCTCGATCTCGCGCACCCAGGCGTAGTTGTTCGCGGCAGCGATGCGGCGTGCCATGGCCTCTTCACCGGTATGCCGCATCAAGTATCCGACAGCGCAATAGGTATCGTGCTCGTCGATGAAGACAGGGATGCGCTCCTGCCGGTAGTAGTTGATGGGGAAACGACCTTGGCGTGCGTAGTCGGCGAGCACGGCAATGAGTTCCTCGCGGGATGTGCGTTGATCCTGGTTCAGGTGATCAAGCGGTGCTTCATTCAACACCACCTGCACTTCCGCGAGATGCGCTCGAACGTAGTCCACATCATTGTGGACGGGCTTGATGGCTTTGCCTTGGAGGTGTTCCGCATGCTTCTCCCAATAGGGATTGAACGTCCGCAGCTGGTCGAAAAGATCGGTGGCACGGGTGGGCGCAGTGATGAGCAGGAAGGCGATGAAGGGCACAAGTGTTCGCATGGTTCCGAGGTTCTGGTATGCAGTACACCGAAGGACCCGATGCGTTCAAGAACGCGGGAGAGACCGGTCCATATGGCATCGGGTCATGTATGATCCGGTGATGGATGACCCAGGTGATCCATGAACGGCGCGGTTCTCATGGTTCGGCATTCGAGCTTTGCATACACCGATCATGAAAGCAGCCCTCGCCACCGCCTACGGAGGCCCCGATGTGATCCGCATTGCCGAAGTGCCAACCCCTATCCCGAAGTCCAATGAACTGCTCATCCGTATCCATGCCTCGGCGGTGAACGCGGCCGATTGGCGGCTGCGGCGCGCCAACCCCTGGTTCGTACGGCTGGTCTTCGGACCGTTCAAACCCCGCAAGTCGATCCTCGGCGTGGTGTTCGCAGGGGAAGTGGTGGAAGCCGGCGCGGAGGTCACCAAATACAGGAAGGGCGACCGCCTCTTCGGCTGGACCAGCATCATGGGACTGGGCGGCCACGCGGAATACATCGCGCTGAAGGAGAACGGCGCCTTCGCCCGCATGCCAGAGGGCAAGTCCTACACCGATGCCGCCGCCATCCCCTTCGGCTTCGGCACTGCGCTGCACTTCCTGCATAAGGCCAGGGTGGGCAAAGGGCAACGCGTGCTCATCTACGGTGCCTCGGGCGCGGTGGGCAGCGCGGCCGTGCAGCTGGCACGGTCCATGGGAGCGGAGGTCACCGGCGTGTGCAGCACCCGCAACGTGGAATTGGTGCGCTCGCTCGGCGCCACCGAAGTGCTGGACTACACCAAGGATGACCTCAATGCCCAGCGCGGTGGCTACGACGTGGTCTTCGAGATCGTGGGCAAGCTGCCGTTCCCTTCGTGCGTTCAGCTCGTACGTTCCGGCGGCACCTTCGTCTTGGGCTCCGATCTGCCGACCCACATGCTCAAGCGCGCGTTTTGGGGCAAGGGCGGCAAGCAGGTGAAAGTGATCGCGGGCACCACCGACGCAACAGCAGAAGCCATTCAGCACCTGGCCGCGCTGTGGGAGAACAAGGCCATCCGACCGGTGATAGACAGTACCTTCTCGCTGGAGCGCATCCGCGAAGCGCACGAACGCGCAGAGAGCTGGCGGAAGGTGGGGAGCGTCGCGATATCGCTCCCTTGAAGTTCATCTACAACGCGCTACCTCCAACCTCCGCCGAGCGAACGATACGCATCCACCGTAGCACTCATGCGCTGCTTCTGGGTCTCCACCAGTTCGAAGCGTGATTCCAGGGCATCGCGCTGGGTGAGGAGCACTTCCATGTAATCGGCGCGCGCGCTGCGGAAGAGGTTGTTGGAAATGGTGATCGAACTGACCAGCGCATCCACCTGCTGACTACGCAGCGCATAGCTGTTGCGGAGGTTCTCGATGTTGGACAACTGGTTGATCACCTCCACATAGGCAGCAAGGACGGTGCGTTCGTAATCATACACCGCCTGCATCTGGGCCGCGTTCGCGTTCGCATAGGCCGCCTTGATCGCGTTCCGATTGATGAGTGGTGCGACGAGGTCACCGGCGACATTGTAAAGTAGCGATGCCGGCGTTTCCGTGAGCAGTGCCGCATCGTAGGCGTTCAACCCGACCCCTGCGGTGAGGCGGAGCGCCGGGTAGAAGTTGGCCCGCGCCGCCTTCACATCCAGCTTCGCGGCGCTGAGTTCCAGCTCGGCCCGACGGATGTCCGGCCGGTTCGCCAGCAACTGTGCGGGCACACCTGCGAAGATGCTATCGGGTGCCAGTTCCGCAAAGCCCGCTGAGCTCCGGGCCACCGGCTGTGGATAGCGGCCTGCCAGGAAGTTGATGCGGTTCTCCGTTTCGGTGATGCGCTGTTGAAGGTCGAACTGCAGGCTCCTGTTCTTCAATACCTCCGCCTCGAACCGGCGCACCGCCAACTCGGTGACCTTGGCGGCCTGCTTCTCCATCCGCACAATGCCCAACGCATCCTGTTGGATGGCAATGTTGCTCCGGAGGATCTCCAACTGGTTGTCCAAGGCCATCAGTTCGTAGTAGCTGTTGGCGATCTCCGCGACCAGGTTGGTCGTCATGAAGTTCCTTCCTTCCACGGTGCCGAGGTAGCGCATCATAGCGGCCTTCTTCGCGTTGCGGAGCTTCTTCCAGATGTCGAGCTCCCACGAGGCCCGTGCAGCGATCAGGAAGTCGGGCAAGGGCTCCGGAAAGCGTGTCCCCTCAGCGATGTCCAGGTTGTGCTCCACGGCTCCGTTGCGGGTGAACTCGCCCACCTTGTCCACTCCGGCCGCCAGGCCGATGTCCACGAAGGGCAGGTATTCGCCTTTGCGGGCGCGCACCTCGTTCTTCGCGATGTCCACCTCTTGCAGGAGGATGTTCAACTCCTGGTTGTTCGCGAGAGCCGTGTCGATCAAGCTGCGCAGGGCTGGATCGGTGAAGAACTGCTGCCAAGGGACGGCCGAACTGGCCGTGGTGTCGGTGGCGCCATTCGCGTAGGTGGCTGGCGCTTGGGTCCGTGTATCACGCGACTTGAGCACAGGTACACAGGCGCTCAGGCTGAGGAGCGCCAGCACGGCTGCGGCGATCAGCAATTGATCCGGTCGGTTCATTGGTCCTTCTTGCGTTTCAACAGGTCCTTCAACCGCGCATTGAGGCTGCGCACCACTTCCTTGGTCTCCCGCGCTTCCTCGGCATGACGTACGAACTCCTCGGAGATCGGTTCATCGCGCTCATCACTGATGAGCTTGCGCCCTTTGATCATGGTGGCGAAGACATAGTACAGGCCGGGAATGACAAGCACACCCACCAAGGTGCCCAGCAGCATGCCACCCAACGCCGATGATCCGATGGTGCGGTTACCGATGGCACCCGCACCGGACGCGACGACCAAGGGGATGAGGCCCGCGATGAAGGCGAAGGAGGTCATGAGGATGGGACGGAATCGCGCCCTTGCCCCTTCGATCGCGGCTTCCAGGACCGTGGCTCCCGTGCGCTGCTTCTGCACAGCGAACTCTACGATGAGCACCGCGTTCTTCCCTAGCAGCCCGATCAACATGATGATGCCGATCTGTGCGTACACGTCATTCGCCAGTCCCATCACCTTGAGCAACAGGAACGAGCCGAGCACACCGACCGGCAAGGAGAGGATGACCACCAAGGGCAGCACGAAGCTCTCATACTGCGCCGCCAGGACCAGGTACACGAAGATCAGGACCACCAGGAAGATCACAATGGCCTCGTTCCCGCGTCGCGCTTCGTCGTAGGAAAGGCCCTCCCATGCGATGTCATAGCCCTTGGGTAAGGTCTCCTTCGCCACTTCCTGGATGGCCTTGATCGCATCACCGCTCGTATAGCCTTCCACCGAAAGCCCACGGATGGTGGCGGAGTTGTACAGGTTGTATCGCGTGATCTCGTTCGGGCCCAAGCGCTTCTCGAAGTGCATGAAGGACGAGTACGGGACCATTTCACCCTCCTCGTTCTTCACGAAGAGACCGGTCAAGTCCGACGGGTAACGCCTGTATTCCGGTGCAGCCTGCGCGAACACCTTGAAGAAGCGCCCGAAGCGGATGAAGCCCTGCTCGTAGGTGCTACCGATGAGGATGTTGAGGTTCTCCACCGCCTTGCCGATGCTGACCCCCTTCTGCATGGCCAAGCCATTGTCGATGATCATCTCGTACTGCGGGAAGTTGGCCGCATAGAAGGTGAACAGTCCGGTGAGCTCCTTGCGCTTGCGCAGCGCGTCCATGAAGGTGTTGTTGATGCGCTCGAACTCGTGGTAGTCCGTTCCGTTGGTCTTGTCGATCATGCGGAGCGAGAATCCTGCCGAGGAGCCGAAGCCCGGGACGGCCGGTGGTTCGAAGTACTCGATCACCGCGCCCAGGTCCTTGGTCCGGTGCTCCAGTTCCTCCATCACCTCGTGCACATCCTTGTCGCGCTCGTGCCAGGGCTTCAGGTCGATCAAGCAGGTACCGGCGTTGGAACCACGGCCCTCGGTCATGATCTCATAACCGGCCAATGACGAAACAGAGGCCACCTCGGGGATGTCCGCACAGATGCGTTGCAGCTCATGCGCCACCTGGTTGGTGGTCTCCAGCGTTGAACCCGGCGGTGTCTGAACAATGGCGTAGATGGTGCCTTGGTCCTCGCTGGGAATGAAGCCTGCCGGAAGCACACGATCGGTGAGGTAGATCGCGGCGCAGAAGCCACCCAGCAACCCGAAGGTGAGGATGCGCCGCGCGACGATCCTGTTGAGCACCGCCACATACCGTCCGGTCAAGCGCTCGAACCAGCGGTTGAACCCATCGATCGCGCGGTCCATGATGGAGCGTTTACGTATACCATGATGCGGACGCATGAGCATGGCACAGAGCACCGGTGTGAGTGTGAGGGCCACCAAGGCGGATATGATGATGGATCCCGCCATGGTGATGGAGAATTGCCGATAGAACACGCCCACCGGACCGGTCATGAACGAGATGGGGATGAACACGGACACCATAACCAACGTGATGGCGATGATGGCACCGCCGATCTCGCCCATCACCTGTTGCACCGCAGCATAGGGTGTCAACTTATGGTCCTCCTCCATCTTGGCGTGCACGGCTTCGACCACCACGATGGCGTTGTCCACCACGATGCCGATGGCCAGCACCAAAGCGAACAGGGTGATCAAGTTGATCGAGAGGTCGAACAACTGCATGACGAAGAAGGCGCCGATGAGCGAAACGGGTACCGCGATGATGGGGATCAAGGTGGAACGCCAGTCCCCGAGGAAGAGGAACACCACCAAGGCCACCAGGATGAAGGCATCGCGCAGGGTGTGTAGCACTTGTTCGATGGAAGCATCCAGGAAGGTGGATACATCATAGCTCACCTTGTACTCCACTCCCGGAGGCATGGCACTGGATAGTTCCTGGAGCTTCTCTTTCACTTGGTCGATCACATCGCTCGCGTTGCTGCCCAGCGTCTGCTTCAACACGATGGAAGCGGAAGGCTTGCCATCCAGGCTGGAGTAGATGTCGAAGAAGGCGCTGCCCAATTCCACATCCGCGATGTCGCGCAACTTGATCATCTCGCCTTCCTCGTTCGCGCGGATGATGATGTTCCGGTATTGCTCAGGCTCATTGAACTGACCTTGATAGACGAGCACATACTCCAGCGCTTGCGCATCGATGCCCGAGCTCTGGCCCAAGCGACCTGGACGCGCGATGAGGCTCTGTTCCTCCATGGCCTTCATAACCTCCTCGGCGGAGATGTTGTAGGCGCGCATGCGATCCGGCTTCATCCACACGCGCATGGCATACACCCGGCTTCCCAGGATCTGCGCCTGCGCCACACCCGGTATCCGTTGGATCTCCGGGATCAGTTGGGTATAGGCGTAGTTGTAGAGGAAGAGCTCATCGGCATCCTCCCCATCGCTGAAGAGGTTCACGTACATGAGCATGCTCGGCTGTACGGGCGTGATGATGACCCCTTCACGTTGCACGAGCGTGGGCAGGTTCGGCATCACCTGGTCCACCCGCGTCTTCACGCGTACCACGGCCTCGTTGGGGTCGGTGCCGGGCTCGAAGATGACGCGGATAGTACCCTCACCCGCACTGGTGGCGTCGGATGCGATGTAGCGCATGTCCTGTACCCCGTTGATCGCGGTCTCCAATTGGATGATCGTGGACCGCGTGAGCACGTCGGCACTGGCGCCTGGATAGGACACGAAGATGTTGACCGTGGTGGGCGCTATCTCCGGGAACTGGGCCGTGGGCAGCTGCTTCACGGCAAGTCCACCCACAAAGAGGATCAATACCGAGATGACGATGGCGAATACCGGACGCCGGATGAAGTTCCTGAACATGGTCGTTAGGGTTCTAGCGGATCATTCAGCGTGCAGCTCGAGGTGCTGCATCACGGAATCCGGTACCAGGAGTGTGTAGTCGACCTTCTGTCCATCCTCGACCTTGCGCAGGCCTTCGAGCAGGATGCGATCGTCCTTGGAAAGACCTTTCTCCACAATGAAGATGTGCTTGAGCTCGGCACCCACTTGGATGCGCTGGGTATGCAGCACACTGTCCGCGCCGATCACGTAGACATAACGGTGGTCAAGCACTTCGAAGGTGGCCTTCTGGGGGATGATGAGCACATCGTTGAGGCGCGAGTCCATCAGGATGTTACCGGTCTCGCCGTGGCGCAGCAACCCCTGCGGATTCGGGAAGGTGGCGCGGAAGGCGATGTTGCCGGTGCGGTTGTCGAAGTCGGACTCGATGGCCGTGATCGCGCCCGCTTGGTCGAACACCTCGCCGTTCGCCATGCGCAACGAGACACGTGTGCCATTGCCTGCCAACGCGTTCTTCTGGTAGGCCAGGTACTCCGCCTCGGGCACGTTGAAGTAGACCCACATGGAACTGTTGTCGGAGAGCTCCGTAAGCAGTTCACCTTCGTCCAGCAGGCTTCCCTTCCGCACATGGAAGCGGCCCACGATCCCGTCGAACGGCGCACGGATATCCGTGAACGCGAGGTGTGCCTCCGCCATGCTCAACTCGGCCTTGGCCTTGTTCAAGCGCGCCTTGGCCAGCGCCAGCTCATTGGGCGAAACGATGTTACTATCGGCCAAGGCCTGCGTGTTGCGGTACTCGATCCCTGCGAACTCCACCTCGGCCTGCGCCCGTTGCACCTCCGCTTGGTAGACCACCGGCCGGATCCTGAACATCATCTGTCCTTCACGCACTCGCTGCCCCTCGTCCACAAGGATGTCCTGGAGGTAGCCCTTCTCCAAGGCGCGCACCTCGATGTGCTGCACCGAATGGATCTGACAGACGAGGTCGCGCTGCACGACGGTGTCCGTCATCAACGGGGTGGTGGCCGGGTAGCGGCCTTGGGCGTGACCTTCATGGGCCTCCTCGTGGTGGCCACCACAGGCGGCAACGAGGGTCGTGACCAGAACGACGATCAGTGTCGTGGTCATGTCGAACGGTCCATACGCGCTTTGCGCACGGCGATGCTTCGATCCTTCGAATGGGAACATGCTTGCTGGAAATGATCAGGGATGAGGAACGATGAACGCTCCGGACTACCGCAGGCAGGGCTGCAGACTTCTGGTGACCTCACCATGCGCCATGTGGCGCGGTGGACACCGGTGGCTCAGCGGCCACTGCGCCCGGTCGAAGGACCGGGCCATGCAAGATCAAGGGGCGCTGGGGAAAAGCCCAGCAGTGGGGAGCAGCGGATCGCTCACCCGAACAGACTCAACGAGCAGGTGGCCACATGGGTCCACCACTTGGGAACGACAGAAGAGCGCAGTGAGCGCCATCTCCACCTGGAGCACGTCATCCGCCTCCACCTCGCACTCGGCATCCTTCACACCCAAGCTGATCAGTTCAGCCACTTGGGTATGGTCGCCGGCCCTCAACACCAGCGGACAGCAGAACTGGATGCCCAGCATGATCGCGCATGCGAGCAGGAGGTTCTTCATCCGGAGGCGTTCCATGGCTTCTTAACGGCTGCGAACGTAATTGGTTCCTCAGGCAACGGACCACCCATTAACAGAACTTTATGATGGACAGCCGCTTGGAAACAGGTAGAGACCCGGCTTGGACCACCTCCATTTGACGGCCTGACCCACCTTAACCTATTGACCTTCGGACCAATAAAGACGAAATTCGCATCCGCTTAACGCCATGATAACCTATCGCGCTTCCACTCTCCTCGGAGCCGTACTGATCTGCCTCGCCACCAGCGCCCAGGTGCGCATCAACGAAGGTAGCAGTCGCAATCTCCGCACGATCGCCGATGAGAATGGCGAATTCCACGATTGGATCGAGCTATATAACCCTGGCTCCGAGTGGGTGAATCTTCAAGGTTATTCGCTTACGGACGACGTGAACGACCCTGATCGTTGGACTTTCCCGGCCATGGGCATCGCGCCACAAGGGCATTTGGTGGTCTTCTGCAGTGGCTATGATCGTCTACCACGCGCGGGCCAGACCACCGTGGCAGCCATTCTCGACTATACACCGTTCATTGGCTGGAACACCCACCCCTTCGCAGCGCCGTTCACCTGGGATGGCGCCTCGAACATCTTGGTAGAGATCTGCGGGCTGAACTCCACGGGAACCAGCTTGAACGCTTCGATGCAGCAGACCAGTACG
>DAOORM010000061.1:0-9004 GCA_035389265.1 Flavobacteriales bacterium
GGCACGAGAGCACCACCCCGGGTCTGCCAGCTGGCAGATGCCGGGGTGGTCTGTTAGGTCATACACGTACCACGATCATCTTGCGCTGGAAAGATCCATTCCTATATTTGAAGGAACTCAACACAGAATTGCCAATGCACCGTTTCCATCACGTTCTGCTTCTTTGCATTCTTAGTATTTCCTCGCTCACCTCTTGCAAAAAAGACAAGTGTGAGGACAAGGTCTGCGCGAACGGAGGTACCTGCAATGAGGGCACATGCACCTGTGCTGCTGGCTTTGAAGGGGAGAACTGCAACACGGAGATACGCTCTAAGTACTATGGCCTCTACAACGGAGTTTATGACTGTGTTGGTGGGCCGGACGTTCCGGGTCCCATGGAAGTCAGAGCAGGTTCGTCGGGAACGAACTCGCTCATTTTCGATGACGGTTCCTTCCCGTTCAATGTAGACTTGAACGGTACTGCATTCACCATTCGAGCAGGGCAAGGCATCAGCGGTTCAGGGAACTTCAATGGCAACCAGCTCGTGCTCAACTATGTCTATAGCGGGGTGAGTTGCCAGTTCACGGGTTCGAAATGACACCTCCGGTCCCGCAGTTCTAAGCCTTGGTACAGTATCCACTGTGAAACCTGCCCCCAGTCGCAGCGGCGGAACGCTCCCAAGGCCTGCACTTCAAGACCTCTGATGGGTGTCCGCCCGATCCTCGGAAATAGCACACGAAAGGAAGACCTCTCGACGATCGAAATCGCAGCCCCCTGCACCTTAAGAGTATCGGACGAACACGCCGATCCGTTAGGTTCGTGTCGTGCCACGCCGTCTCGCCTTTAACGCCGCGCTAGCTGCTCTCCTGCTCTGCCCCACCTTGCAGGGCCAGACCGCCTTGGATTCCCTCTTGGAACGCAGAGTACCCAACTGCAGCGATGTGGACCAGAACGCCATGGCCTTGGTAGCGCGCACCATGGGCGAAGGCCTCCTGGATTCAACCGCCTCGATCACGCGCAGTTGGCGGCAGAAATGCCCGGATTCGGAGGCGGGTTTCCGCACGGCGATGCTCATCAGCCTTCAGCAGGACTCCGCCATCGGCGAACGGTTGGATGCCGACGCACTGCGCATGTTCTGGTACTATGGCCTGCTGGCCGAAGCCGCGGCCGCCGGTCCTGATCAGCAGTTGCCGCCTGCGTTCCAGTACGTGCACTTCACACAGCAGTGGGCCAGTGACCTGCTCAACAAGTACGCGCCCGGCACCGTGGAATACGACGTGTGCAGGACCTACGCATCACAGAAGGATCACCTGTTCCAGCGTTTGCAGGCGCCGGACAGCGCTTATCCCGTCCTGCGCAAGCGGTACAACGAAGAAGTCGCCCGGTACACGGGTTTTGGGGAAGTACACTATTCGCTTTTCACGGGCCTTTGGTTGCCGACCGGTGACTTGAAGCCGCTGGGAGCGCATCCGTTGTTCGGTTTCCAATTAGGCGGCAAGAGCAAGAAGCTCTCCTTCGACCTTACCATGGCCTTCGCGCCAGGTAAGGCAGCGGAACCATACCTGTCCAGACGCAACGAGGACCTGGAACAGGAACTTACCCAGCACTTCTTCGGCGGGCATGTCGGTGCGGACTTCGGCTGGGATCTATGGCGACACAAAGCCAACGAGCTGCAAGTGAACCTGGGTATCGGCGCAAGTGGTTTCGACAGCTTCCCGACGGATGCGGGTGAAAAGAACCGGTCCGGGACGGTCTTCGTGCTGGATCTGAGCCCGGGTATCAGCTATCGTCGCTACCTCACCTCGTGGAGCTACCTCGGCCTGCAGGTGCACTACCACTACGTGGATTATGCCCGGAGCGGTATGGTGGACATGCGCAGCGACCCAATCACGGTACGCTTGATCTATGGGGGCTTGATGAACCTTTTGAAGCGCTCTGGGCTGAAGGGCTTGCGGTACAACTACCGGCAGTGACCGGCGCATCGCCCGGAGGTTCAGGTACCGCACCCGACGGGCAGCGATGACCTCAATACGGGATAAGCACGCATCAACTTCCTCACTTGGTAGCGCGGACTGCGATCACGGTGCGTTCGGTTCCTCAACGCTTCCGGGCTTTTCCTGGGGATATCGCCATAGCGGCATGGAGCGTGGGATATGGGTGGTCAGCGCCAACCGTTCCGGTGGCGACAACGAATACCTGAAGAACCCATGCAAAAGACGAATGAGACCGCTACGCTCGACCCGAAGAGCACCAGCGCCAAAGCCACCGATGTGGTCGAAGTGGCCATCGGATCCGCCCAGCATAGCACCTTGGTGAGCGCGGTGAAAGCTGCCGATCTGGTGGCTACGCTGAAAGGCAAAGGACCGTTCACGGTCTTCGCGCCCACGAACAAAGCGTTCGAGAAGCTGCCGAGCGGCAAGCTGGACGAGCTGCTGAAGCCCGACGCCAAGAAGGACTTGTCGGGCTTGCTCACCTACCACGCGGTGGCCGGTGAGATGGACGCCCAGACGCTTTCCGCAGCGATCAAGACCGGCCACGGCAAGACCTCGCTCACCACGGTGAACGGTGCCAAGCTGACGGCCTCCCTGGACGGGGACAAGGTGGTGATCACCGATGCCAAAGGCGGCAAGGCCCTGGTGACCGCTGCTGACCTGAAGGCGGGCAATGGCGTGGTACACGTGATCGATACGGTGTTGATGCCTTAGTGCATTGCCACATCTAGTCTTGAAAAAGCCCCGTGACCGGGGCTTTTTCATGCTGGCACATCCCCTGCCATCCCGTTGGTGCGACTCGCCGACGAACGGAATTCGTCACCGCCTTACTTTGTGGCGAACACGATCCATGAGGAGACAGCTGCTGCGATACCTGCTTTGGCCACTTGGCGTGGCCTTCGCCGCGTTCGCTGTGTTGGTGGTGGTGGCCTATGCCAAACAGGACGAGCTGGTGCAGCATGCGCTCGCGGAGATCAACCAGGACATGGTGGGCCGCGTGAGCGTGGGTGGCAGCCACATTGCACCCTTCGAGGCCTTCCCTCTCGTCTGCATCGACCTGGAGGACGTGCGCTTCCATGCGGATGACGACACCGCGCAACGGGCGATCTACGCCATCGACGACCTGTACCTGTGCTTCCGCGTTTGGGACTTGATACGCGGCTACCTCGATGTCCGCAGCGTTCACGCCGTGGGCGGCCATTTGGACCTGGTGCTATACCAGGACGGCAGCTTGAACTTGCTGCTGGCGAAACAGTTCAACACCGGATCCGACAGCACGGACGAGTCCGGCCTGCACATCCACCTGCGCGATCTGCTGGTGCGCGACTTCACCTTCACCCACCGCCAGGAAGGGTCGGACCAACAAGTAACAGCGCGTATCGCGGAGCTGAAGGCCGACTTCCGCGTGGTCGGCGACAGCGTGGCCTCTGAAGTAGCGGCCGACCTGCGCCTGGACATCATCGGCAAACGCGACACCTCCTTCTTCTTCGACAAGCACATCGAGTTGGACGCCCACCTGGACTATGACATGGCTGCGCAGGTCTTGAAGATGCCGTTGGGCAGCCTGAAACTGCAAGAGGTGGAGTTCAACGCCGAGGGCAGCATCGACATCTCCCACGAGGTGGACCTTGACCTCCACATACACGGCGAAAAGCCGGACTTCACGCTGCTCACCGCCTTCGCCCCCAACGATGTGGCCGCGTTCCTCGCCCAGTTCAAGAACGCCGGGTCCATTGTCTTCGACGGCACCGTGAAGGGGCGAAGCGCCCTGGGCATGACCCCACGCGTGGACATTGCCTTCAGTTGTGCTGATGGATGGTTCGAGAACCCCAAGACCGCCAAGCGCGTGGACGGACTGGCCTTCCGTGGGCACTTCACCAATGGTGGCGACCCCAAGCTCCACAAGGCCGAACTGCATATCCGCGACCTCGCGCTGCGACCCGGAACCGGCGTGTTCAAGGGCGACCTCATCGTGAAGGACTTCGTGAACCCTTACATCGATGTGGACCTGCATAGCGACCTGGACCTCGATTTCGTGGGCAAATTCCTGAATGTGGAAGTGCTCAAGGAACTCGGCGGACATGTGGAAGTGGACATGAAGCTGACGGAACTGATCGACATCGAGACGCCCGAGCGCAACCTCGCGCGCTTGAAGCAGGGTGTGGACAGTGAACTGCGGGTGCGCGACCTGCACGTGCGCATCCCAGGCCATCCGCACGCGATCGACGACCTCGACATCCACGCACAGATGCGGAAAGGCTTCCTGGAGATCGACACCTTCAGCCTGCGCATGGCCAGCAGCGACCTGCGCTTGAGCGGCAGCATCAGCGATGTGCCGGCCATCTTCCACCACCACGAGAAACCCATCGAGTTGAAGCTCGCGCTGAACAGCCGTTCGCTGAAACTGCACGAGCTGCTGGCGTATGACACCGCGTTGGCGCGAAGCCAGACCGAAGAACTGAACCAACTGAGCGCGCACCTGCACTTCGCCACCACCGTGAGCGGCCTGCTAGACCACCAGCCGCTGCCGATCGGCAGCGGCTGGTGGTCTAGCAGGCCGCTCACGGTGGTGGCGAAGTGCAGGTGCGCGCTCAGTTGGTTCAGTTCTTCGGTCTGGCTTCGCGCCAACGCGGTGTCATACGCCAGCAGCTCGTGCAGTTTCAGCGAACGGCTGTTCAGCGCGAGCTTCAACTCGATGGGTTTCTCGTGGTGGTGGAAGATGGCCGGCACATCGCTGATGCTGCCGCTCAAGCGCAGGTCGCTGCTGGCCATGCGCAGGCTGAAGGTGTCGATCTCCAGGAAGCCTTTCCGCATCTGTGCGTGGATGTCGAGGTCGTCGATCGCGTGCGGATGGCCTGGGATGCGCACGTGCAGGTCGCGCACCCGCAGTTCACTGTCCACACCCTGCTTCAAGCGCGCGAGGTTGCGCTCGGGCGTCTCGATGTCGATCAGTTCCGTCAGCTTCATGTCCACTTCCACATGTCCGCCGAGTTCCTTGAGCACTTCCACATTCAGGAATTTGCCCACGAAATCGAGGTCCAGGTCGCTATGCAGGTCCACATCGATGTAAGGGTTCACGAAGTCCTTCACGATGAGGTCGCCCTTGAACACGCCGGTTCCGGGTCGCAGCGCGAGGTCGCGGATATGCAGTTCGGCCTTGTGGAGCTTGGGGTCGCCACCATTGGTGAAGTGCCCACGGAAGGCCAGTCCGTCCACGCGCTTGGCGGTCTTGGGGTTCTCGAACCATCCATCAGCACAACTGAAGGCAATGTCCACGCGTGGGGTCATGCCCAGGGCGCTTCGCCCCTTCACGGTGCCGTCGAAGACAATGGACCCGGCGTTCTTGAACTGGGCGAGGAACGCGGCCACATCGTTGGGGGCGAAGGCGGTGAGCAGCGTGAAGTCCGGCTTTTCGCCGTGTATGTGGAGGTCAAGGTCCACCTCGTGGGAGATGTCGATGCTGCCCTCGGCGTTGAACTCCACCTCTTGCAGTTTCAGGCTGCCCAACGGCATCTTCAAGACCTGCGCAGCCATGTCATAGTCCAGGTGGGCGTCCAACTCGATGTGCTTGTCGAAGAAGAAGGAGGTGTCGCGTTTGCCGATGATGTCCAGGCGCAGGTCGGCCGCTACTTCAGAGGCCACGCTGTCGCCGACCACGCGGAAGTCGGCCTTCAGCTCCGCGATACGCGCTGTTACTTGTTGGTCCGACCCTTCCTGGCGGTGGGTGAAGGTGAAGTCGCGCACCAGCAGATCGCGCAGGTGGATGTGCAGGCCGGACTCGTCCGTGCTGTCGGATCCGGTGTTGAACTGTTTCGCCAGCAGCAAGTTCAAGCTGCCGTCCTGGTATAGCACCAGGTCCAAATGGCCGCCCACGGCGTGAACGCTGCGGACATCGAGGTAGCCGCGTATCAAGTCCCAAACGCGGAAGCACAGGTACAGGTCGTCGATGGCGTAGATCGCCCGTTGCGCGGTGTCGTCATCCGCATGGAAGCGCACGTCCTCCAGGTCGATGCAGACGAGAGGGAAGGCCTCGAAGGGTGCAATGTGGCTGCCACCCACGCTCACGCGGCCCACCATGTCCTGGTTGATCTCCGCGAGCGCATGCTGCACCAGCTCGTCCTGTTTGGCATAGGCCACCACCACCAACACAGCGAACGCGGCGAAGGCCACGCCAAGTGGCCAAAGCAGGTATCGCAGCAGCTGTCTCCTCATGGATCGTGTTCGCCACAAAGTAAGGCGGTGACGAATTCCGTTCGTCGGCGAGTCGCACCAACGGGATGGCAGGGGATGTGCCAGCATGAAAAAGCCCCGGTCACGGGGCTTTTTCAAGACTAGATGTGGCAATGCACTAAGGCATCAACACCGTATCGATCACGTGTACCACGCCATTGCCCGCCTTCAGGTCAGCAGCGGTCACCAGGGCCTTGCCGCCTTTGGCATCGGTGATCACCACCTTGTCCCCGTCCAGGGAGGCCGTCAGCTTGGCACCGTTCACCGTGGTGAGCGAGGTCTTGCCGTGGCCGGTCTTGATCGCTGCGGAAAGCGTCTGGGCGTCCATCTCACCGGCCACCGCGTGGTAGGTGAGCAAGCCCGACAAGTCCTTCTTGGCGTCGGGCTTCAGCAGCTCGTCCAGCTTGCCGCTCGGCAGCTTCTCGAACGCTTTGTTCGTGGGCGCGAAGACCGTGAACGGTCCTTTGCCTTTCAGCGTAGCCACCAGATCGGCAGCTTTCACCGCGCTCACCAAGGTGCTATGCTGGGCGGATCCGATGGCCACTTCGACCACATCGGTGGCTTTGGCGCTGGTGCTCTTCGGGTCGAGCGTAGCGGTCTCATTCGTCTTTTGCATGGGTTCTTCAGGTATTCGTTGTCGCCACCGGAACGGTTGGCGCTGACCACCCATATCCCACGCTCCATGCCGCTATGGCGATATCCCCAGGAAAAGCCCGGAAGCGTTGAGGAACCGAACGCACCGTGATCGCAGTCCGCGCTACCAAGTGAGGAAGTTGATGCGTGCTTATCCCGTATTGAGGTCATCGCTGCCCGTCGGGTGCGGTACCTGAACCTCCGGGCGATGCGCCGGTCACTGCCGGTAGTTGTACCGCAAGCCCTTCAGCCCAGAGCGCTTCAAAAGGTTCATCAAGCCCCCATAGATCAAGCGTACCGTGATTGGGTCGCTGCGCATGTCCACCATACCGCTCCGGGCATAATCCACGTAGTGGTAGTGCACCTGCAGGCCGAGGTAGCTCCACGAGGTGAGGTAGCGACGATAGCTGATACCCGGGCTCAGATCCAGCACGAAGACCGTCCCGGACCGGTTCTTTTCACCCGCATCCGTCGGGAAGCTGTCGAAACCACTTGCGCCGATACCCAGGTTCACTTGCAGCTCGTTGGCTTTGTGTCGCCATAGATCCCAGCCGAAGTCCGCACCGACATGCCCGCCGAAGAAGTGCTGGGTAAGTTCCTGTTCCAGGTCCTCGTTGCGTCTGGACAGGTATGGTTCCGCTGCCTTACCTGGCGCGAAGGCCATGGTAAGGTCGAAGGAGAGCTTCTTGCTCTTGCCGCCTAATTGGAAACCGAACAACGGATGCGCTCCCAGCGGCTTCAAGTCACCGGTCGGCAACCAAAGGCCCGTGAAAAGCGAATAGTGTACTTCCCCAAAACCCGTGTACCGGGCGACTTCTTCGTTGTACCGCTTGCGCAGGACGGGATAAGCGCTGTCCGGCGCCTGCAAACGCTGGAACAGGTGATCCTTCTGTGATGCGTAGGTCCTGCACACGTCGTATTCCACGGTGCCGGGCGCGTACTTGTTGAGCAGGTCACTGGCCCACTGCTGTGTGAAGTGCACGTACTGGAACGCAGGCGGCAACTGCTGATCAGGACCGGCGGCCGCGGCTTCGGCCAGCAGGCCATAGTACCAGAACATGCGCAGTGCGTCGGCATCCAACCGTTCGCCGATGGCGGAGTCCTGCTGAAGGCTGATGAGCATCGCCGTGCGGAAACCCGCCTCCGAATCCGGGCATTTCTGCCGCCAACTGCGCGTGATCGAGGCGGTTGAATCCAGGAGGCCTTCGCCCATGGTGCGCGCTACCAAGGCCATGGCGTTCTGGTCCACATCGCTGCAGTTGGGTACTCTGCGTTCCAAGAGGGAATCCAA
Source organism: Flavobacteriales bacterium (assembly GCA_035389265.1). Classification (GTDB taxonomy): domain Bacteria; phylum Bacteroidota; class Bacteroidia; order Flavobacteriales_F; family PHOS-HE28; genus PHOS-HE28. The sequence goes on from DAOORM010000061.1 coordinate 8,126, forward strand.
GGCGGTCTGGCCCTGCAAGGTGGGGCAGAGCAGGAGAGCAGCTAGCGCGGCGTTAAAGGCGAGACGGCGTGGCACGACACGAACCTAACGGATCGGCGTGTTCGTCCGATACTCTTAAGGTGCAGGGGGCTGCGATTTCGATCGTCGAGAGGTCTTCCTTTCGTGTGCTATTTCCGAGGATCGGGCGGACACCCATCAGAGGTCTTGAAGTGCAGGCCTTGGGAGCGTTCCGCCGCTGCGACTGGGGGCAGGTTTCACAGTGGATACTGTACCAAGGCTTAGAACTGCGGGACCGGAGGTGTCATTTCGAACCCGTGAACTGGCAACTCACCCCGCTATAGACATAGTTGAGCACGAGCTGGTTGCCATTGAAGTTCCCTGAACCGCTGATGCCTTGCCCTGCTCGAATGGTGAATGCAGTACCGTTCAAGTCTACATTGAACGGGAAGGAACCGTCATCGAAAATGAGCGAGTTCGTTCCCGACGAACCTGCTCTGACTTCCATGGGACCCGGAACGTCCGGCCCACCAACACAGTCATAAACTCCGTTGTAGAGGCCATAGTACTTAGAGCGTATCTCCGTGTTGCAGTTCTCCCCTTCAAAGCCAGCAGCACAGGTGCATGTGCCCTCATTGCAGGTACCTCCGTTCGCGCAGACCTTGTCCTCACACTTGTCTTTTTTGCAAGAGGTGAGCGAGGAAATACTAAGAATGCAAAGAAGCAGAACGTGATGGAAACGGTGCATTGGCAATTCTGTGTTGAGTTCCTTCAAATATAGGAATGGATCTTTCCAGCGCAAGATGATCGTGGTACGTGTATGACCTAACAGACCACCCCGGCATCTGCCAGCTGGCAGACCCGGGGTGGTGCTCTCGTGCC
>DAOORM010000062.1:0-8856 GCA_035389265.1 Flavobacteriales bacterium
CGAACATGCGTCGTACCACCCGGTTGCGGCCCATGTGGATCTTGAGACCCACTTCCTTCTTGGTGCCCCCGGACACATAACTGGCTTCGTCCGCAACAGCGGGGCCATCGTCCAGTTGCACGCCCTTCACGAGCTGCTCCAGGTCGGCTTTCGTCAGCGCTTTGTCCAGCGTGGCGTGGTAGATCTTCTCCGCGCCGTGGCTGGGGTGGGTCAACTTCTTGGCCAGATCACCGTCGTTGGTCATCAGTAGCACACCGGTGGTGTGGCGGTCCAAGCGGCCCACCGGATAGAGGCGCTCATTGCACGCATCGTCGATCAAGGCCATCACCGTACGGCGATCGCGCGGATCGTCGGTGGTGGTGATGAAGTCCTTCGGCTTGTTCAATAGCACGTAGCGTTTCTTCTCGGTGGTGAGTTTCTGCCCGCCGTAGTGGATCACATCGCCCGGACCCACCTTGATACCCATTTCAGTGACCACCTCGCCGTTCACCGTGACCACGCCGGCCTTGATCAGGTCGTCGGCTTCGCGGCGGCTGGCCACCCCCGCGTTGCTCAGGTAGCGGTTCAGGCGGATGCGGCCATCACCCAAGCCTTCTTCTTCCGCTTTGCGGCCACGCTTGCTGGCGCGATCGGGGCCTCGGCCCACGTGGCGCTTGGTGCTGGCGTCGCGTTCCCGGTAGCCCCGCTCGAAGCGTGGCGCATCTGAACCTCCACCTTCGCGCACGGCTTTCGGTGGGCGCTTTCCTGCGCGTTTGCTCGTCGGGCGTTGTTCACCATCCCCCAAGGGTCGGTCGCGTTGTGCACCTGGGCGTGTTGGACGACCACTCGGGCGGGCTCCCGCTGGCCTATCGCCGAAGGACCGCTCTTGGCGCTCATCAGGTCGGTCACGCCGGTCAGCTCCCGGGCGCGCGGAACGGCTCTCCGGTCGTGGCCCTCCGAAGCGGCGTTCTCCGCCACTGCGCTCGTCCCGTCCGGCACCTGGTCCCCGAGGCCGCTCATCCCGTCCTCCTGGTCGGTCGGACCTGCCACCGGTGGGTCGAGCCGATCGATCACTTGGCCTTCCACCGCTACGGGGCGGCCGGTCGCTTCCGGGTCGGTCTTCACGGGGGTCACCAGCCCGGCGTGGACGCTCCTCACGATCACCCGACGTGGCTCTCGGGCCACGCGGACCGCTGCTTCCAGTGCGGCTGTTTCCTGTGGAAGGACTTGATCCAGAGCCGGTTGGGCGGGAGGCGCGCCCTTTGGGAGAACGGCGACTATTTGAACGGTCGGTCATGTATGGTCGGGTAGAATGCGTCTTGGATGTGGTGAATGTAGGGCTTGCCGGAAGGGTGGAGGATGATGCTCACGATGTCGAACCGCAAGGCCAGGTCGGTGCCGGTCTCCTGCACATAGGCATTGGCCCCCCGGATCATGGTGCCGCGCTTGCCCTTCTTCACGGCCTCCTCGGGCTGGCCATGCTGGTCGCTGCTGCGGGTCTTCACCTCCACGATCACCAGTTCGCGGGCCGTGCGGGCTATGATGTCCAGTTCGTCCTTCCCGAAGCGCCAATTGCGCTCCAAGATCTCGTAGCCGTGCTCCTCCAGGAAGCGGCACGCGTATTGCTCTCCGAGGGAGCCCGTGTCGTTGTGTTCGGCCATTCGTGGAAAACCCGAGCGTAACCAAAGCCGCGGCACGCCGTTCAAGGCCTAAAATTGGGGAAACTTCCGCCTACCTCACACCCCTGTACCGCTCCGGCACGTACATGGGTGGAATCGAGATCAACCATGCACGCCATGCTCCGTACACTTCTCATCACAGGGTCTTCCCTCGTACTGCTGGCCTCCAACGCGAGCGCCCAAGCGTTCGAAGGGGTCATCGAGTTCACGAAGACCACCGGCCCTGTCGTGACCAACTACAGGTATTTCGTGAAGGGGGAGCGCGTGCGGATCGAGGAGATCAGCGCGCGTGGCGAAGTGCAGGGCATCATGTTGGTGGATACCCGCGACAAGACCGTGACGGCCATCAGCCCCGAGCGCAAGCTTTACATGGATGTCCCCAACATGCGCCTGCCCAAGGACGTGGAGACCACCGTGCAGAAGACCGCCGACCTGAAGGACATGGCTGGTTACAAGTGTGAGAAGTGGGTGGTGAAGAGCCCCAAGGAGGATCGGATCCTCACCTACTGGGTGGCGGCCGATGAGTTCTCCTTCTTCATCCCTTTGCTGGAAACGCTGAACCGCAAGGACGAACAAGCCGTGTTCTTCCTCCAGATCAAGGACAATAAGGGTGTTTTCCCCATGCTCGGTATCGAACAGAAGATCGACGGTGCGGAGATCAGCCGACTGGAGGTGAAGCAGGTGACCAAGGGCGCACAGAAACAAACCCTCTTCGAGATCCCGGCCGGTTTCAACAAGTTCGAGCGGAACTGATCGGACCAGCTATCCCACAACATCACCGAAACTCAGCGTTGCACCGTTCGCGGTGACGCTGAGTTTCGCTTTTGCTCCCATCACGAGTGCCCGGTTGTCATCGAGATGGCCGGCGGGGAAGCCATAACAGACCGGATAGGTCTGGGATGCACAGGCTTCGTTGATCATATCCTCGACTTCCTTACCGAACGGGTCGTCCGGGTTCTTGTCTCGCATGTCGGTCATACCGCCGATGATCAATCCTTCCAGATCACGGAACCATCCGCCGAGCTTGAGGTTCTGGATCATCCTGTCCATGTGGTACCGCAGCTCGTCCAAGTCTTCAAGGAAGAGGATCTTGCCCCTGGGATCGATATCGTAGGGCGTGCCGCGCAAGGCGTAAAGCAGAGACAGGTTGCCGCCTACAAGCACACCTTGAGAAGTGCCTGTGCGGTGCCCTTGGCCCCCTGACACCGTGAATGGTTCTCCGAACAAGGCTTGACGTAAGGTCTCTTTGCAAGCTTCACTCTTCCCCGCGATGTTGAAGGGCATTTGCGCATGCAAGGAGGCGACACCAAGTCCGTGCAGCGCGTTATGCAGCACGGTGATGTCACTGAAGCCTACGATCCACTTCGGGTCCCGATGCAGCGGTGAGGTGTCCAAACCGTCGAGTAGGTGAACGGTGCCGTATCCGCCGCGTGCGCACCAGATGGCCTTGACCGATGGATCATCGATCGCCGCTTGAAGGTCAGCCGTGCGTTCCGCGGTTGTGCCCGCCTGTTGGAAGTGCTTGCGTCCGACCCCAGCGCCGAGGCGCACCTTCAGGCCCCAGCTTTCCGCCAAGGCTACCCCGGCTGCCAATTCGTCGGCAGCGATGGACCGTGCCGTTGGGATGATGGCGATGGTATCGCCTGTTACCAGTGGGGGAGGTACGATGGTGGTCATACGGAACGCGGTACCTGCGGGTGTGCACCGCCGATACCGCGTCCAAGTTGGTGATCATGTGGCACGCGCCACACGATCCGATCAGAATTTCACCGCTAGGCCACCTTGCACAACGGATTTCGCCGCGCCCACTTCAGCGTACAGGCCGATGTTATCCGTGAAGAAGTAGCGAGCCCCGAAGGTGAGGTCCATGCCGAAGGGGAAGACCGATTTGAGTTCCACGCCGCTGCTGGTGAGGCCATCGCTCTTCGTGTTCCAAGTGGCATCGCGGTATCCTACGCCGAAGCCGATGTAAGGATCGAACTTCTCGCTATCGCCGATGTGGTAGTTGAAACGTGCGAGGATGCTGTACGTGGAACGTTCGGTCGTTTCGGTGTAGGTCTGGTCAAATGACTGGTACTTATATACCCACTCATTCGTGGCATAGGCGAAACTGATCCCCAAGCCGATGTTCTCCGTCATCCCACGCTCGTACTTCACATAGATGGGTCCGAGGCTGGAGTAGTTCACATCGGTGTAGGTATCGAAGTTCCGGCTGATGGAACCCAACAGGGTCACGGCGCCGTAGCCCAAATACACGTTGTTGGACCCTTCGGTGAAGGCTTGGGCTTGAGCATCGGGTGTATTGAGCGATACGCTTGCGATGGCTGCGAACAGGAGAGCAGTGGTTTGGGAACGCATGGGGTGTAGGTGTTTCAGCCGGGATCGGATGCTGCCCAGCAAAGTTGCACAGTCGTTCCAATTGCCGTGCCACATCCGATCTCGAGGCTACTTCGGTACTTTCGCGGGCCGAAGCAGAAGATCGTGAAGGAACCAGCACGCACCACCGTTACCGCCGCCCTGCCCTATGCCAATGGCCCCCTGCACATCGGGCACATCGCTGGGGCCTACCTGCCTTCGGACATCTATGTACGTTGCCTGCGTTCGCGTGGCAAGGAGGTGCTTTTCGTCTGTGGCAGTGATGAGCATGGCGCGGCCATCACCATTCGGGCCATGAAGGATGGCACCACGCCGAAAGCCATCGTGGACAAGTACCATGCGATGATGGGCCAAGCCTTCCAGGACTTCGGTATCCATTTCGATATCTATCATCGCACGAGCGCCGAGCTTCACAAGAAGACCAGCCAGGACTTCTTCCTGCAACTGCACAGGAACGGCGCCTTCACCGAGCAGGAGGAGATGCAGTACTACGACGAGGAAGCCCGACAATTCCTGGCCGATCGGTACATCAAAGGCACCTGCCCGGTCTGTGGCAATACCGAAGCCTATGGCGATCAGTGCGAGAAGTGTGGCACGGCCCTAAGCCCGAAGGAACTGAAGGATGTGCGCAGCACCTTGAGCGGCAGCGCCCCTGTACTGCGCCCCACCAAGCATTGGTACCTGCCCATGGATCGCGCGCAGGAATGGGTGGATACGTGGATCAATACCGGGGTGCTGGATGGCGTGCAACAGCACGATGCAGGCGAATGGAAACCGCAGGTCTTGGGCCAGTGCAACAGCTGGTTGAAGGATGGGCTGCGCCCACGCGCGATGACCCGTGATCTCGAATGGGGTGTGCCTGTACCGTTGCCGGACGCGGAAGGCAAGGTGCTTTATGTGTGGCTCGATGCGCCCATCGGCTACATCACCGCTACCAAACAATGGGCACAGGATAAGGGTGTCGATTGGGAGAAGTGGTGGAAAGCGGATGATACGCGTCTGCTGCATTTCATCGGCAAGGACAACATCGTGTTCCACTGTATCATCTTCCCGATCCTCTTGAAGATGCACGGTGGCTTCATCCTGCCACAGAACGTTCCGGCGAACGAATTCCTCAACCTCGAAGGCCAGAAGCTGAGCACCAGCCGCAACTGGGCGGTTTGGCTGCATGAGTACATCGAGCGTTGGCCTGGAAGGCAGGATGAGCTCCGGTATGCGCTCGCGAGCATCCTACCCGAGTTCAAAGACAGTGAATTCACCTGGAAGGACTTCCAGGATAAGAACAACAACGAACTCGTCAGTATCCTGGGCAATTTCGTGCAGCGCGTGTTCGTGCTGTGCCATAAGTACTACGATGGCAAGGTGCCCGACCCGGCCGATGGCAACGAACAGGATGTGCTGCTCTTCGCCGAACTGAACGCGCTGCCCGCGAAAGTGGCCGACGAGGTGGATCGCTTCCGCTTCCGCGATGCCTTGGCCAGTGCCATGCAGGCCGCGCGGCTCGGCAACAAGTACCTGACCGAGACGGAACCATGGAAATTGGAGAAGACCGATCCTCAGCGGGTCAGCACCATCCTCTTCAATAGCCTGCGCATCACCGCTGCGCTCAGCGTTCTGCTCGAACCCTTCCTTCCTTTCACCACGGAAAAGCTGCGGCGCATGCTCGGCATCGGCCCGATGAAGTGGGATGATGCGCTGCGTTCAGGGCTCATCGTTCCTGGGGCTGAATTGGGCAAGCCGGAACACCTGTTCAAACCGATCGAGGATGCGGCCATCGCCGCGGAGGTGGAACGGCTGCATGCGAACAAGCCAGTGGAACCAACTCCAGTGGAACGAGCCGTGATCTCACCGAGCGCGCAACCAGCCAAAGGCCCCATCACCTTCGACGATTTCGCGAAGCTCGACCTGCGTGTGGGAACCATCACAGCGGCTGAGCGTGTACCGAAGGCCGACAAGCTGCTCAAGTTGACCATCGATATCGGAGAGCTGGTTCCACGCACCGTGGTGAGCGGGATCGCCTTGCACTTCGATCCCGCAGCGTTACCGGGACAGCAGGTTCTGCTCCTTGCGAATCTGGAACCCCGCAAGATGCGCGGCGTGGAAAGTCAGGGCATGGTGCTGATGGCCGAGGATCCGGAAGGAAAATTGCACTTCGTGCGGCCTGATAGCGTATTGCCCAACGGAGTTGAAGTGCGCTAGGTGCATGGGAGGAAGACCTGGGTCTTCAGGCTCAGCTCGCAGCGTATCGTGATCCCTAGGCTCCGGCAAGCTTGGCCTGGATGAGCTCGATGAGCGAACCCATGTTCTTCAGCTTGTTGATCTCCTTCAGCTTGAATTTCACACTGAACTCCTTCTCCAAGCCGGTGATGATGGACATGTGTGTCAGGGAGTCCCATCCCTCCACATCGGCGGCCGTAAGGTCGTCCCGCATCTCGAAATCGCCATGACCCAGGACGGTCTCAACGGTTCTGCGGATGCGTGGTAGGAGCTCTTCTCGTTGCATGTTCATGGTCGTATGTGCCGCTCCATAAGGATCTTGCTGTGGTGCGGCAGGTAGTGCAAGGTATCGGGATGTGTGGAGGTGTAGGTGCGGGTTTCCTCGAAACCCAACTTGCGGTATAGTCGGATCGCCACCGCATTGTCCGCAAAAGCCTGGATCTGGGCTTTTGACACTTCGGAACGACCAATATGTGCATTGATCAGTGCGGCCGCCAGTCCTTTGCCCCTGTGCATGGGATCGACGTGCAAGTATTCGATCTGCAGCGCACCCTTCTCCCGTTCGATCTGCACGCCGCTGATGATCGGACCTTTCTCGCGTAATGCTGCAATGCTCACAGCGGGGAACGTGAAGCCGATCAGGTTCGCTTTGAGCAAGCCTGAGGGCATATCCTCTTCCTGCCCTTCTACCCACCCGGCCAAAGCGGCGGCAGTTGAACCGGCCACTTCGGCGATCAGGAAACTGCTGACCGAGAATTCGCAGCCATCTACCTCTTCCTCCAACATGGCAGCGATCAGTTCGCGCGTGCGCTCTTCGCTTTGGGCAAAAAGCGTGGCCAAGCCCATGCGCGGACTGTTGCTCTTTTCCGCGGAGACGATCGTCTCCACGATGAAGGGTATATCGGCCAGTGTGGCTGAACGGATGGTTACCGTCGAACTCGTCATGCGGTGAACAGTCGTTGGAGGGCTTTACGGTCCGTTTTCCCGTTCACGTTGAGCGGGAACACATCCACGAAGCGCAGTCGTGTGGGCACCATGTAGGCCGGCAACTGCTCACGCAGGTGGATGATCAGGGGCTTGGTATCACACTCGGCTCCTTCGATGACCAGTGCCACCTCGTTGTTCCCTAGTGCATTGAGCACCGCCAGGGCCACCGCGTTGGCTGGTTTCAAGAAATGCCGTGCGTGATGTTCGATCTCCGCCAGTTCCACGCGGTAACCTTGGATCTTGACTTGATGATCCAACCGTCCCAAGTAGAGCACGTCGCCCTCGGTATCCATGGTGCAGAGATCGCCCGTCCTGTAGAATCTTTCCTGGCGACCGTTGTGATCGAGCATGAAGATCACCTGTTCCGTCTTCTCCACATCCTGCCAATAGCCCGGGGTCATTTGTCCGCCACCCAAGCAAAGCTCGCCCTTCGAATCAGGCGGTAGGATCTTCCGATCCTCGTCGACGATGATGAGCTCGGTACCGACCATCGCCTTGCCGATCGAAAGCACGCCGTTCATAGCCTTGTTCTCACCCGCTCGCTCGAACGCATAACTAGTGCAGAAGATGGTATGCTCAGTGGGTCCGTAGACGTTCAGGATGCGTGCGTTGGGAACGCAGTGGCTCCATTCTGTCGTCACATCCACGGGTAGGGCCTCCCCACAGAACAAATTCGTGTGCAGGGCCGGGGCATGGATCTCATCGAAATACGGCCGGAGATAGTTGATGATGGAGGGTACCATCAGTGCCACGGTGATGCTTTGCTCCTCCAGCAACTCCGCGATGTAGCCGTATTTGATCTCGTTCTTGGGGATGGTGTACACACAGGCTCCGTGCAAGAGCGGGACCAGGTAGCTCATCACCGAGAGGTCGAAGGTGAGCTCGAACATCTGCAGGCACCGGTCAGCCGGCGAGAACGGGATGCCGAGCTGGTCGAATCCGTGAAGGAAGGTGGCGATGTTGCCATGTGTGATGGGTACGCCCTTGGGCTCGCCCGTACTTCCACTCGTGAAGAGCACATAGGCTAAGCATTCTGCCGGTTGGTCCTGCAGCGGCGGGAGGTCATCGGAGGATCTGAGCTCTCGCATATCCACCATTCGGAGATCGTGGTGGTGCCCACCATCTTCGGAGGAGAGTAGCGTTGCAATCCCGGCCCGCTCGGCGATGATCGCATTCCGTTCTTTCGGAGCATCGGGGTTCAGGGGGAGGTAAGCACGGCCCTCCGCCCACAATGCGATCAGTGCTGCATAGGTGAGGAGGTCGTCGTTCGCTACCACACCGACCACCGACTCTGCGTCGTCAACATGCCGTCGAATGCCACAACGGACACGTGCCACCGCTTTACCCAGATCAGCGTAGGAATGCTCCTTACCGCCGATGCAGAACGCCGGTCGACCTGCATGACGTATAAAGGCATCGCCGAGCAGGCTCAGGTGCTCGACTTGGATGTCCAGGACATTCGGGGATGCCATTCCTGTTCGGCTATGGCCGCGAAAGTAGCATTGCAGGGTGAGCGGGAGCGGAGGGCCATGGCCGCCTACGTTCCCCGGTCCAATGTTCCGTCTACTTTTGCGCCCGCTATCCCGGCCCTATAGTTCAATGGATAGAATAGGAGTTT
>DAOORM010000063.1:0-8722 GCA_035389265.1 Flavobacteriales bacterium
GCAGGAGGGCCTCCTGCTCATGGACGAACTGGGTCTGGAAGCGTTCACCTTCAAGAAGCTCGCCGAACGCATCGGCTCCACGGAAGTGACCGTGTACAACTACTTCGCCAACAAGCAACGCCTGCTCCAGTACTACTACCAGGTGTATTGGCTGTGGCTGGCCATGCACTGCGAGCAGGAGGGGCGCATGCTGAAGGACCCGTACGAGCGGCTCTGTGGCGATATCCGTGTGCTCTGCGGCCTCTGGACCACCGACCACCGGGCCAGCCAGTTCGATCCGCAGCTGCTGCGCAAGTTGGTGGTGAACGAAGGCGCCAAATCCTTCCTGCACAAGAACGTGGATTCGGACAACGAGCTCAAGCTCTTCAAGCCTTACAAGGACCTCTGTGCCCACATCGCCGGCGAGGTGAAGGCCTGCGCCCCGCGCCTGCGCACGGCCCGTTCCTTCGCCACCACCTTGGTGGAGATGTCGCACTCGTTGGAATTCGCCATGGAGCACTTGCCAGCCCTTACCGAGCTAAGTGCCAAGCAGGACCGCAAACAGCTGGCGGCCTATCTCATCGACCTCACCGACCGGTTCGTACACGAGCGCTGAGCGCCCGGCTCATCCCTTCTCGGCCACGGCCAGCACCGGACATTCCGCCTGGCGCAGCACGCGCTCGGTGGTGTTGCCGCGCAGCGCATCTAGGAAACCCTCGTGTCCCTTGGTGGCCATCACGATCAGGTCGGCGTTGGTGTGCGAGGCCACCTGCAGGATCATGCGTTCCACATCGCCGCTCACCACCATGTTCTCCAGATGGATGCCCGGCGCTGGGGGCAGTTCGGGTCTGGGCGCGCTGCCCTGTTCGCCCACATGCAGCAAGGTGATGTGTACGCTGGCATAACCCAGCTGCTGTGCCAGGCGCACGGCTAGTTCCACCGCGCGCTGCGGATCGGGGTCCCTGGTCACGGGCACCAGGATCCGCCGCAGGCGCACAGCACCGGTGGCCGGGTCCACGAAACCGGGCCGGTCGTGCGGCACGAATAGGGTGGGTGTGGCGCTGCCCCGTGCCAGCGGCTCGGCCACGCGCTTATGCAACCAGGCGGTGCGGCCGTTGTGCTGGTGCGTGGCCAGCACGATCAGGTCGGCCGGGTGGCGGTCCAGGTATTCCAAGCAGGCCACCACAGGGTCCTCGCCTTCGGCCAAGACCTTCTTCACGCCCAAGCCCAAAGCCATCAGCCCATCCATGTCGTGCGCACCGCGGATCAAGCCCCATTCGGCCAACTTGGTGCGCACCTGCGGCAAGGTGGCGGCGCTGAGTTCATCCGCCTCGTTCACGTGCATCAAGGTGAGCCGCGTGTGGGCGGCTGTGGCCAGGCGCAGCGCGTGCAAGAAAGCGGTGGCACTGGCGGGGCTCAGGTCGGTCGGGTGGAAGATGTGCTGCATCACCGAAAGATGCATTGCGCCCATCGGTGGCGGACTGACGAATGGCAGTCCACGTAGGTGCCGCTCACTCCTTGATGAAGCGCGCCACCTGCGCTGCGCCTTCACCCTCCTGCACCAGCAGGTAGGCACCCGGCAGCAAAGCTTCGGTATCCACCACCGTGCTGGTGGGGCTGGTGAAGCGTCCTTCGGCCACGGTGCGGCCTTGCAGATCCACCATGCGCCACGGGGCCAGGGCGGTGGGTTGCACCACCAACCGATCCTGGCAGGGCACGGGGTGTACGGCCAGGCGCGCAGCGTTGGTCTCGTTCATACCCACGTTGGCGGGTGGGCCCACGGCCAGGATCACACCATCGCGCACCAACAGCAGGGGCACCAAGGGGTCGGTGCGCCACATGGCGATCTCGCCGCTGGCGCTCACCAGCAAGGCCACCTCGTTGAAGGTGCCCACCGGGGTGATGGCCGTGCCGGAACCCGCGTAGGTCCAATTGACGGAGCCGCTACCCGCCGTGCCGGCCCAGCTATTCATGAAGGAGTTGCCGAAGTTGAGCGGCAGGCTTAGCACGCGCAGGGGGTCGGTGTATTCGTTCGGTGCCTGGGGCACATCGGTGGCCAGCATGTCCATCCCCATGGTCAAGGTGAGGTCAAGATCCAGGTAGGTATAATTATCACCCAGCGGACCCAGGTCCATGTGCCAGGCGAGGTCGGCCTGCGGATAGGTGCTCGCGTACGGCGTGCCGGCGGCGGGCTGGTGGGTGAAGGTGCCGATCTCCAGCAAGGTGGCCGTGGAGAGGTCCCACACCTGGTTGGCGCCCGGTGTGGGGTCTTCCGACTGGCCTTGGGAGGTTACCGCGTAGAGGCGGTCGCTGTAGGTGCCTGTGGGCAGCAGCGCGCCGGTGAGGGTGGGTTGGGCCTGTGCCAAGGTGGCCACGAGCAGTGTGGGAAGCGTAAGGGTCCGGATCATGCGGTCAAGGTTTGGGAATACCGGTGGGCCGGTCAACAGGGCATGGCTACCCCGGTAGTCCAGCACCACATCGGGCTGGGGTGGTGGATGTGAACAACGCCCTCACCTTTTCACCCCCACGCCGCGCACCACCTTGGCCAGGCCGTGGTGGTGTGCCCCTTCGTGCAGCAGTACTTCCACTTCTTCCAAGGTGGTGAAGTCCACACCGGCGAACTCCGCGCGCACCTGATCCACGGTGTAGAGCATGTCGGCCTGTTGCGGACCACCACTGCCATGCACGGGTTGGTAGCGCAACTGCTCCACGGCGAAGGCCTCGAAGATCACCGCGCCGCCGGGCCGCACATGCGCCAGCAGCTGTTGCGTGAGCGGTGCGCGCACGGCCGCTGGAAAGTGCGCGTACACCAGCGCCACCGCATCGAAGTCGCGGGGCAATGCGGGTATCTCGGACAAGGTGCCCACGTGGTAGACGAATTCCACGCCATGCTGCGCAGCCAGGCGCATGGCTTTGGCACGCCCCTGCTGGCTCTGGTCGAAGGCCGTGACATGCCAGCCCGCGCGCGCCGCATGCACGCCGTTGCGCCCTTCGCCCTCGGCAGGCAGCAATAGGCTACCAGCCGGTAACAACGCCAGCTGCTGCGCGAACCAGGCGTTGGGCGCCGTGCCGTACACGTATTCGTCCTGCCCATAACGGGCGTCCCAGAAGTCCTTCATGCAGGCGAAGATGGGGTGGTGGAGATGGCGGGATCGGGAGAAAGGTCACAGATGCAGTTGACCGGCATTGGTAGGCCCCTGAACGGCGCAGCCCCGGCGTCCGTTTCCGGAGCCGGGGCTGCACCCTGTTACCGCGCGCTCGTCGCGGTGGCGCGCTGGCTTACGCGGCGCGGCCGAGTGCGATGTCACTAGGCAGGCCCTCCTTGTCCTTGCCGATGGCCACCACGCGGAACCAATTGGCCTCGTAAGGCTTCAGGCCGGCTACCACGAAACGCTGGCGCGATACCAAGCCCACGGTCACCCATGCGCTAGGGCCCGAGGTGGGGTCGCTCTCGGCGCGTTCCACCCGGAACAGGCGCGAGCCTTCGGCACGGCCCCAGCGGAGCTTCACCTCGCCGCTCACGTCGGTGGAGGTGGCCTCCAGGAATTTGGGTACACCGATGTTGTTCATCGGCTCCGGCTGCTTGGTCAGCGGGAAACCGCTCGTGGCCAGCTTCTCGGCATCGCCGTCGCACTGGGCACGCACATAATCGGCCGTCACCCGCACCAGGTCGCGGACCTCCGCCACCTTCTTGTTGCGGTGTTCACGTGCCTCCGTGCCACCATCGGTGGCTGCTTCGATGGCCGCCTCCAGCTCGTCGTACAGCGTTTGCATGCTGGCCAACGGTTGGGGTGGGGTGGGGAAAAGCGCGTTGCCCGTGAGCTTCGCGATGATGTGCCCCAGGAAAGCCAGCAAGGCGGTCGGGAGCAACTTGGATGCGGCGGTTTTGATGTTCGCCCTCATGTTGTGGGGTCCGTGTGCCTCCGGGGACCACCGGGGGTTTGTTATTGGCACGTCCCCTTGTACCAGGGCGCTATCGGCGGCGTTGCACTATATTTCTGTAAAATGGAATGTATATCATGAACACGGATATTTATTCGGCAAATACGAACGAATTGGTGTGCCTGCCTGACCGTACCAGGTGACCAACCCGGTCGTGTTGACCCGGTAGTACGGCCATCTGCATGGATGATTTCGGTCGTACTGGGGGTCCACTACGGTCGGCTGTTACCAACAGTACGGTCGTACTGGACCAGCAACACGATCGGACTGGCCTTTGAGGTTGACCGTATCGCAACAGCAGGATGGGCAGGTTGCCACAACACCACGCACAGCTTGCCCTACAAGGTCGATCGTACTGCCGCCGCACCTTGGTCGTATCGGTACACCACTACGACCAGGATGAACCAACAAGACGGTCGTGATCATACTCGAGTACGACCGTATGCCACCTCGATCACGACCGTACTGCCCCTCCATCATGGCCGTACTATCCCCACCATACGGCCGACCTGTTGTACCAAGTTGACCGTACTGTACCACCACTATGGCCAACCTGACCGATGCTCGGAACGGGCCGGACAAAAACCGCAGGGCACTTGGAGTTGTGCATTGGTGGAAATATATTCGGGGTCTAACCTCCTCTCCCGTGCAATATCCTATCCATGATCAATGCAGAGATCGGCGAACGCCTACGACTCATCCGTGAACACCGCAAATTGACCCAGGCCCAGGTAGGTGCTTACCTGAACGCGCGCTCCCCCAAGATCAGCGAGATCGAGAAGGGCAAACGTGGCATCTGCTGTGCGGAGCTAAGTACCCTGCACCAGAAAATGCGGTTCGACCTCAACGTCTTCTTCGACTCGCAGCCCTTTGATGTGACGCGGTGTTTGTTGCCGTAGGGGTGCACGGCTCATCACAGAACTGTCGTCGCCCAGCGAGCGGAGAAGCCCGAACCCTCTTGGACCATGGTGAATGCACCATCGACCAAGAGGGGTTCGTGGACCTCTGCAGTTGTTAGCGTTGCACCACGAGCCTTAGTACAACTTGGTTCGGCAGGTGAACTACGTAGCAACCGGAGGATAGGTCATCAATTTCCATGGTCCGGTCGGGGCCCAGTACGGTATGCCGGATCATACGCCCCGTGGCATCGTATAGCATGAGCGGTAAGGGACCCAGCGGCAAAGCTCCAGCAAAGAATACGACAGTGGAGGCCGGATTCGGATGGACCGAGACGTTCGCGGCATCAGGAAGCGTATCCTCCAACCCTACCGTAATACCACACGCACTAGTATATCCCCCACCGATCCATTGGGCAATGCGGTCGATGCTATCCGCGCCAGCTATTGTGAAGGAGCCACCTACGATAAGCGTATCGCGGAAAGAGCCTAACGCAACGATGTCGGGGTAGAAGTAGTCGGGTGGCACCAAGCTGCACCAACGGCTGCCATCCCATTTGGCCACACGGCCGGATGGTACACCGCCGATGGTGTTGAAGCGTCCGGTGACGTAGAGGGTGTCTTGGATCCAACTCATGCGGTAGATGGTCGGGTTGGGCGAGCCGCAAGTCCCCTCACCCAAGGTTCCCCATTGTTCACCATCCCAGGTAACAATGCCGCAACCCGGATTATCCGGTGGGCCATAGGAGCCGCTTTGGCCAAAAGCACCAGCCACGTAAAGCAAGTCATCGTGCACCTCCAAGAGGTTCACCAAACTGAAACTGCCGCGTATGCCGCTCTCGACGGAGACCCATGCCGAACCGTCGTAACGCACGATACAGTTCCTGCCGGCGTCATCCACGAAATTGCCCCCAACGTAGAGCTGACCTTGATACCAAGCAACGTCATGGATGTAGTTCAGATCAGGACCACTGAGCAGCGGGAAGTCGAACACACTGTGCCATTGTGTACCATCCCACCGGGCCAGCCCGTGCGCGAGTTGCCCGCCTGCGTTGTTGAAGTAGCCCGTAGCGTAAAGGCCATCATCAAAGCCGTGCAACCGTGTTACGAGGCCATCCAGACCCGATCCGAGGTTGTGCCATGCGCTACCATCCCAGCGGGCCACGTTGTACGCTGGCTCCCCGTTGATCGAGTAGATATCGCCACCGGCGTACAACTCCCCATTCCAAAAGGCCATGGTGCCAATGCCGCCGTTTGCGAGCCCACCACCACTGAGTGGCGAGACACAATCCCAATTGAACCCGCAGTCCATAGCGCTGAAAGAGGTGCCATCCCATGTCAGAATACCAGGGCTTGTAACACCAGCAACAGAGCCAGACATGGCACCGCTCACATAGAGTATATCCGCTTGCTGATCTTCAAGCAAGCAACGTGGCCCACCAAAACTCAAACCCATTTCAAGTGGCTCCCACAAGGGTTGGCCATGTAACGCGGTTGAGCAGATGGTGAACGATAAACAGGTTGGTACGAACCACGTTCGTATGGTGCTCATTGCCGAACGAATTGTGCCGTTCGCATGCGAACGCCGCTCTTGTCCAGTAGCGTGACCGCGTAACAACCGGAGGCCAAACCACGGATATCCACTGTGCCGTTGTGATCCGCACGCCCGGCCAGAACGACCTGCCCCAGCGCATTCGTGATGGTGAATGGAGCAAGGTTGCTGATCACGCCGTCCACGATGAAACCGACGTAGTCGTACGCGGGGTTGGGGACAATGATCAAGTCATGCGCAGATAAAGAGCTCGGCTCAGGAACGCCAATGCTCACATTCCGGATATCCATTCGCGTGATGAAGCCCTGCATGGTGTCGAGGTCGGTGCGCGCGGTGGTTCGAAGGATGGATGCGGATATCGAATGTAGGCCATCTTTCATAGGATGTCTGATGCAAGTGAATGGCTAGTTCTGGCGTTCGGAATATCGCCGACCACCCCGCACATCGCCGGGATCGCGACCGCTATGCCTGAACGACGAACCTGCACCGGAAATTGCGGTTCCTTCTCAACGTATTTGCAGGTCCGCAGCCGGTTGATATGATGCGGTGGTTGTGGCTGTAGGGGGGAAGGCGCCAAAGGCGCGGCGCCCAACAAGGGCCGTTTCGTCGGACGAGGAACTTGCCCAATAGTGGACCGCGAAGGTACCCTGTTGGCATAGGCTGTTCCTTGCCAGAATATGCACACCGCGGTGCAGCTGGTGTGGAAAAATGAGCAGAATGTCCGAGTCAGCGGCGGGTAATTTTAATGTCCGGATGGCGGGCTCATTACTCCCGCATCCACAACTAGACATGGCCAACAAAGGCAAGAAAGGTGGTGGTTCGTCGTCCGGTAAGGGCTACAGCTACCGTAGTTCGGAGACCGGGGAATTCGTGACCCGGAGGTATGCAGAGAAGCATCCGCGCACAACGGAGAAGGAACGCCGCAAGTAGCATGGAGAGACTTCTACACTGTGGGCCTTAAGGCCACCGAGCGTGGACCTCGGGCGACCGGGGTCCATCGCTTTGGCGGTGTTCCTCGGGCTTGCTCATCCCTCATGGATCACGCCTGCCCGTTCAGCAGCAGGTGCCGTCCGCTCAAGCGAAGACCATCCGCTGGCCGAATGCCTCCAGATGTGTTGCTGCGATCCGCACAGCCTCCGGATCTGCCATGGCCTGCTTCCGATCGGACCACTCGTTCATACGGGTGATGATGCCCCCCGTGTCCAGGTCAGTGCCTGACTGGCGGATGTAGGCTACCGATGCGAGCAGCTCCAACGCATACGCAGCCCGGAACCCGTGGACGAATTCCGAAAGCGTCACCAGCCGGGCTCGCTGCTCGGCGTTCAGTTCACTGTTCACGAATCGCTCCACTTCTGCTCGGCGATCATGTACCAATTGAAGTTCCTCGAAGGGTTTGGCGTTCTTCTGCTCCAAGCCACGCAGGTATGCGCCATTCAATTGGTACAACACGTTCTCCACCTGCACGGAATAGGGCCCGTAGTGGTGGGCCACGAACTTGAGCCGCAGGGGCTCGCCCAACAATTGCAGGAAGTAGGCGAGCTTGTTGGCCACGAACAAACTGGCCCGCTCCCCCTGTTGCTCGAAGTCGAACAAGGCATGCAGCAACATGGCCCTGGCCGGGGTCAGTTTGGCATCGCGTTGGGTCTCCTTCTGTAGGATCGCCTTCACCGCCGCATTGGGCTCATACACTACCACGCGCACTGGTAGTGCCCCGAGGTGTCTCTCGATCATAGGGCGCACCTTGGCCCAGTCCAGTCCGCCGTGGCCGCAGCCCAATGGAGGCAAAGCGATGCTGCGGATGCCTTGCTCCTGGACCAGCTTTGCCAGCGCCACAAGCCCGGACTCGATGTAGGCGTAGCTGCTCTTGCGGAACCATTCGGTCTTCGTGGGGAAGTTGATGATGCGCTTGTCGCCATGCACCGTGTGCTCGGTGGTCACCAACAATGTGCCTGGCACCAGTTCCTTGCGTTTGCAGGCATCCGCATAGCGCTTGAAGTTCTCGGGGAACTGCTCCTTGAACTGCAAGGCGATCCCCTTGCCCATCACGCCTACGGTGTTCACCGTGTTCACGAGCGCCTCGGTGTCCGCTTCAAGCAGGTTGCCGGTGGTGTACTCGATCATGGGAAGAACCATTTGCGCTTGTCATCCACCACCACCTTGATCGGGAGCCCTTGGGTTTGGATAAAGGTCTGCATTTCAGCGGCCCGCTCGGGGTCCAAAACTAGCAATGCCACGATATGATCAACCGGTACGTGATGGCGAACGAGGAACTCGGCGTGCATCACCCTGGTTCGGTCAGGGCCGTGCACGCTGGTGCGGAAGTCGCCGGTACCGATGGCGTCCCAATGCAGCT
>DAOORM010000064.1:0-2030 GCA_035389265.1 Flavobacteriales bacterium
GGCAGGGCTGGAGCGGTACCAGCACTACGGGAGGTTGTGCCAGTGGTGGTGGCAGCGATGGCTACGTGACAGCAGCGCATTGCCTCATCGACCTGCCGACCAATGCTCCTGTCAAGTTCCGCTTCATCTTCGGCGCAGGCACCATCTGCAACACCTTTGACGGAGTGGCGATCGACGATCTCTACATCGGCGAAGCGCCGCCGCTCACGCCAGCGTTCAACTTCACCTGCGCCGGTAACACCATCAACTTCAACGCCACTGGTAATGCCGGTTGTGTGGAGGATGGCACCTGGAATTTCGGTGATCCCGCATCGGGTGCTGCGAACACCGCCAACGGGGTGAACGCCTCGCATACGTACGATGGTCCGGGTGAGTACACCGTGACCTTCACCATGACCAGCTCGTGCAGTGCGCCTGTCACCGTGGAGCGCATCGTCCGGATCGCGGAACTTGACTTCGACATCACGGATGTGGGCTGCGTGCCGAACAGCGGGTCCGTGACCGCGAACATCACGGGTGCCGCAGGCCCTTTCACCTATGATTGGGACCCCGGCGGGGCTTCTACACAGACGATCGATGGCCTTGCGGCCGGTACCTACACGGTGCTG
Source organism: Flavobacteriales bacterium (assembly GCA_035389265.1). Lineage (GTDB taxonomy): Bacteria > Bacteroidota > Bacteroidia > Flavobacteriales_F > PHOS-HE28 > PHOS-HE28. Next base: position 609 of record DAOORM010000064.1, read on the forward strand.
GTGCAAGCGGCGAACATGTGTCCAGTGCAGGGTGATGCTACGGTGGTCAACGATGCCACCACGATCACCGCAAGCGCTGTACACGAAGATGTCTCCTGCAACGGTTTGGCGGACGGCAGCGCTGTAGTTACCGCTACCGGAGGCTCAGGCGTGTTCACGTACAGTTGGTCGCCTGCCGGAGGGAGCACCGCTTCCGCGACGGATCTGGTAGCCGGAACTTACACCTGCACCGTGGATGACGATGCGGGCTGCTCGGCCGAAGTGGAGGTGGCCATCGATGAACCCGAAGAGGTGGTCCTTGATGTCGCGGATGAGGTCACCCTTTGCGAAGGCGCGAGTACGACACTCGCAGCCACCGCGAGCGGTGGTGCTGGCGGATACACCTTCACTTGGTCGCCATTCGGGCCAGTAGTGGCACCGAGCACCACCACGATGATCGAGGTGGTCGCCAGCGATGAGAATGGCTGTGAAAGTGCGCCGGGCGCCATTACGGTGTTGGTGACGGATGCCGTGGTCCCAGCTTTCTCGTGGGACATCGACAGTGGCTGTGCACCACTTTGTGTGACTTTCTCGGATGAGAGTACCGTGGAAGGTGTGCGCACATGGTCCTTCGGTGATGGGGCATCATCTGGTGATGAAGCCGAGCCCGAACATTGCTTCACCAGCGCTGGCTCCTTCGGAGTTACGTTGAATTTGACGACGGACGATGGCTGTGCCGGTACGGTGACCTTGGACGACATCATCACCGTGGCACCTTCACCTGATCCTGCCATCAGCGTGCAACCTGCCGTGGCGCTGATCGATGATCCGGTTTTCTCCTTCACCAGCACCGGTGCTGGCATCACCAGTTGGTCTTGGGATCCGGGTGCTTCTGGCAATGACCCGGTGGATGGGCCGGAGGTCTCCTTCACCTATCCCGATGTGGGTTGCTACACGGTGACCTTGGCCGTAGAGAATGCCGCCGGATGTGCAGACTCCAGCTCGATGGAGGTTTGCGTGGAAGATGCGTTCGCGGTGTACGCCCCGAATTGCTTCACGCCGAACAACGACCGCATCAACGACGAGTTCGGGGTGGTCACCACGGTCGCCGACCCCGACGCTTTTCAGCTTTCGATCTTCGACCGATGGGGCCGTGTGATCCACTCCAGTAACGATCCGTACCGCGGCTGGGATGGCACGGGCATCGCCCCTGGGGTGTACAACTGGCAGGTCTCGCTCAAGGATCGCGCGGGCAAGCTCCAAGAGCGGCGCGGCCACGTGACCTTGTTGCGTTGAGGTTTTAGCAAACAGAAAGCCCGGCGTGGTGCCGGGCTTTCATCGGTGTTCGACGTATGATCAGCGGATATCGTTGAGCTTGCGTTTCAACTGCTCCACTTCCTTCAGGATCTCCTCCCGGCTCTGGAGCCGCTCGGCTTCTTCCTT
>DAOORM010000064.1:2130-8593 GCA_035389265.1 Flavobacteriales bacterium
GCTCCACTTCCTTCAGGATCTCCTCCCGGCTCTGGAGCCGCTCGGCTTCTTCCTTCGCGGCATCGGGCTTTTCACCTTCGATCTTGTTCAGGTTGCCTTGCAACTTCGCTTCGCTGCCCATCAGTTTCGCGAGCTCCGATTCACCCTTGGTCAGCTTGGAACGAAGTTTGGCGAGCTTCTCGAGGTCCTTCGGGTTGTTCGTCATCTGGAACTTCTTCTCCAGCCCAGCGATCTCGCCGCTCAGCTTGGCGTTGTTCGCCTGGATCTTGCCTTGTTTGGCCTTTAACTTCTTCAGGTCGCTGTTCGCTTTCTCGCTCTTCTTATCCAGCTTGGCGGCGTCAGCTTGCGCACTTTCCGCTTTCCCCGCCGCTTTATCCAAGCTCTTCTCTTTTGCGGTGATCTGCTCCTGCACCACGGCTTTGTTGTACTTCATGGCCATCTCCTGCATCACCTTGGCGGCTGCTGCTTGTTCATCGATGGCCATACTGTCGTTCTTGGCAAAGGCCACGGTCAAGCGACCGATGCCGGCCTTCTTGTCGGTGGTGCTGGTCGCGAGCACGATCATCGGCGATGCGGAGACTGCGACTTGCATGACACCGATCGCTTTCGTCGGCTTTGATCCCGTGATGGACTGGCTTAACGCCTTGTAGTCGTTCTTCCAGAACTCCAAAGCTTTGTTGCCATCAGTTTCGTGGATGGTTATGGTGTGCGCTGGTAGCTTGTGGGTGCCGTTCGCCAATGTATCTGGCACTACGGTGAGCGTGTTGCTCCACATTAGGTTGTACCCTTCCTTGGTGGTCTGGGCGGTGGAGTGAAGGGTCAGCAGCAGTGCGCTGGAGAGCAGGAGTGAGTTGCGCATCATGGTTCGTTTCATGGTTCGTCGTTAGGACGTACTGGTACACAAAGGTCACATCATTTCGCGGGCTGTTCGTCAGCCAATTCCTTCAAGGTCCGGTACACGCGGTGCAGGGGTAATCCCATGACCGTGTAGAAGCTGCCTTCGATGCGTTCCACGGCCGCGTAGCCGATCCAATCCTGCACGCCGTACGAACCGGCTTTGTCGAATGGGGCATGGCGCTCCACGTAGTAAGCGATCTCTTCCGCCGTGAGCGGTGCGAAGGTCACCTCCGCGATGTCGGAGAAGCCGATCGTGCGGTCCACCGTGCGCATGCACACGCCGGTGACCACTTGGTGCGTGCGCCCAGCGAGCATGGCCAGCATGCTTCGCGCTTCCGCGGGGTCGGCTGGTTTGTTCAAGAGGTGCTCGTCCACGATCACCGTCGTATCCGCTGTGATCAAGACTTGATCGTGCGCCAACGAGCCAGCGTACGCGGCGGCTTTCTTACGGGCAAGGTGTTCGGCGACCTGCGCGATCGGCATGCCCGTTGGAGGCGTTTCGTCCACATCGGTGCTCGTCACTTCCACAGGCAGGTCGAGACCCAGGAGCAATTGTCGCCTCCGGGGCGAAGCCGAGGCCAGGATCAAACGCCAATTCAAGTTCATGGGATGAAACGGATGAGCACCGCATAGCCGATGGCCGTGATCATGGCGGTCTTCATGACGATGCCAGCGCGCACGAATTCGTCCCGGGTGTTCGCTTGATAGGTGAATCCTGCCGACAGTAGGAGCGGACCGATCACCGCGATGCCCACGTACCAGTAGGAAAGGGGATCACGCATGAACTGCGACCGCAGGAAGAGCAGCAGCAGGATGATGATGCCGACGTACAGCAAACTGATGGCGCGCGCCCATTTCAGGCCCCAAACGATGGGTACCGTGCGGCAACCGTCGGCTTCGTCGCCTTTCACATCAGCCATGTCCTTTTGGAGTTCACGTACCAAGGTGCTGAGGAAGGCGAACACCGCGAACCCGAGGATCCAATACCAGAGCTCGATGTAGAAGGGTTGCATCTGGTACTGATCACCGTTCGGTAAGGCGATCACCCACAGTGGATCCATGGAGCGTTGCAGCAGGGGCAGCTCGTACAAGCCCACCGTGAGCGGTACCAAGGCCGTGAGGGTGGCCACGAGCCCATTACCGATGATGAGCTGTCGCTTGAGTGTTGTGCTGTACACCCAGAGGGCCCCGATGGCGAAGGCCGGTATGGCCGCCCATTTCATCAATCCGCTCCGCCAGGCGACATAGACACCCAACAGCAACCCGAGTCCGCTCAGCACAGCGTGTGCGGTCATGGCCACGCGGCGTTTCACCGTGCGACCCACGATCACTTCGCCGGGTTTGTTGATCCGGTCGATGCGGGTGTCGAAATAGTCGTTGATGACGTTGCCTCCTGCCGCGATCAACACGGTGCTCAGCACCAACAAGATGAAGTGCAACAAGGGCATCTGTGGACCGAAGTGCTCCGGCAACACCAGTTCCGCCCTTGTCACCCCGCCCAATTCAGCTACGAGCTGGTTGAGTCCGCGCTCCAAGTTCCCGGCGATTACCCCGTAGCGCATCAGCAGCATGGTGGCCGCGATGATCGCCAGGTTCACCGGTCGTGTGAGCCGCACCAGGTCCTTCATCACCACGTATGCGCTGCTTCGGTCAACCACTTGCCTTGCACTTTCATCACTTGTTCCAGAAGGTCGCGCACACAGCCTTCGCCGCCTTTTGCATGGCTGATATAGGTGCTGACAGCCTTGATCTCTGGGGCTGCATCCGCCGGGCAGCAGGGGAAACCCACGCGCTGCATCACCCGGAGGTCAGGAATGTCATCGCCCATATACGCGGTCGTAGCCGGATCCAAGCCGGTTTCTTTGACGAGCTGCTCCAACCGTTCCACCTTGTCGAACTGATGGTCGTAGTATTCCGTGATACGCATGCGTGCGAAGGATTCCTGCATGCCCGCACTACGACCACCGGTAATGATGATGATGCGCAGCCCTTCCTTGAGGGCGTGTTGCACCGCATAGGCATCGCGGGAGTGCAAGGTTCGCACCGGATCCATGCCCGGGAACATCAAATTCCTGCCGTCCGTGAAAACACCATCCACATCGAAGCAGAAGGTCTTCAGGTGCGCGAGCCGCTCTTTATACGTCCGTGTATCCATGGTCCGGATGTCCGTATGCACGCAGGATCATGCTGCTCAAGCGGGCATAAGCGGCGCGAAGTTCGGGATCGTCCGTTAAGCGATCGAGATGATGTCGGATGGTGCCGAGATCACCGCGCCGGGCCGGGCCCGTCAAGGCCTCGGAAGCTCCGATGGTGGCGGCTTTCTGGGCCATGGCCAGGAAGGAAGGCAGCAGGATCGACGGGTCGATCGCATGATCAGCGAGCAGACCCTGCGCCCGCGCCAGCAGGTGCAACGGGAAGTTGAGGCTGATGGCCGCCGATGTATGCACGAGTTCCCGTTGGGCGTGGGTGAGTTCCATCACCCACTCGCTGAGGACCTGCGCCAGTTCCATGACCCGGTCACGGGCGAGATCGCTGTTGGCCTCGATGACCAAGGGCACCGACTTGAAGTCCATGGGCTCACCCGGACTCAGGGAGATCACCGGCCAGAGGACGGCGCGGTGGGGGTGGGGCAGGAGCTTGTCCAGGTCGCTCGCTCCGCTGGTGTGCATAACCACGCTATCGCCGATCGGGATGTTCATGGCCACATCGGCGATGGCGTCGTCGCTCACGGCGATGACGATGATGTCCGCTTTGCCAGGAGCGTCAGCCAACGTTAGGCTCGGGATGCCGAGCTCAGCCGCACGTTGATCGACCTGCTGCACGTTCCTTCCGCAGATCCCCACGAGGTCAAGCCCGGCGCGCTTTATCGCATGACCCAGATGGAAGGCTACGCGTCCGGTTCCGATGAGGAGGATGGATCTCATTGGCCTACCATTTCAGACGGATCTCGACGTGAGTCGAAAATGTCGGCGATGCGCACATCATGCTCCGTTATCCAGTAGATGATCTTGTAGTGCCCCTCGATCAAACGTCGGTATTCCCGATCCGGGTCTTTGATCAACAGTTCAACAGCCCCAAGTCTTGGGTTCACCTCCAATTCAAGTGTGCGATGAACGATGCGTTCGGCCAGGTCTTCAGGATATCGTTCGCCGTTTTGCTCGCTCAGGTAGGCAACGATCTCACTTAGCCGCTTATAGGCGAACGGCTGGAAGACGACCTTCATTTGTTCAAGTCCTCCTTGATCCGCTTTAGCACTTCTTCGGCTGGTATGCCAAGTCCCGCTTTGTATTCGGCCTGGGCTTCGGCTACACGGGCGGTCATGATCCCACTCAGCCGTTCTTCGCGTGAAGCTTGTTCCAATATCTCACTGATCCGCAAGAGAATGGTCTCATTCACCTGTTCGTCCAACAGTGATCGGATTTTTTCCCGTAGTTCGGCGGTCGACATGGTCGCTCTTTGTTGCTCGAAGATAAGGCACCTCGATGCGTTGGACTTCGCTCAGGTGGGTTTCGAGTTACCGCCTCACCCGTTGCCACACGGCCATGAAGGTGCCGAGGAAGAGCAACACGCAGCCGATCCACAGGATGTTGATGCCCGGGAACACGATGGCCTGCATCACGAGGAACTCCGACTCGGCCACGTTCAAGCCCACGGCCCATCGGGGCTTTTCAGTGCCCGGGATGGGCCCGCCATGGCCCATCTCGGGCCCTTCCTTCAGTTGAGCAGTGGCCAGGCTGTATCGGATACGCAAGGCGCCGAGCTCGGCGGCTTTGCCCATCACCGGCTCACCGTTCGCGTAGATCACCAGTGGCCGTGCCTCGAACCAACGGTCGGGCTGGTAGAGATCCCGGACGCGGAGTTGGGCTGCATAAACCGTGTACTGCTCGCCGAGCATGGCCTTGGTCACACTGTCCTTCACCACGTACACACTATCGATGATCGCCATCGCAGTGGGTGTGATGATGGAATCGCCGGCCTGTTTCTCGTACAGCCGGTCGGGCATCCAGGCATCGTCGGCCGTATCGCTGGCCATAGCCAGGTCGGCGTAGCGCACGTGGGTGTACAGGTCGCGCTGAAGCCAGTGCTTGGTGCTGGGCTCGGCCACATTTCCGAACCGGGGATTCAATTGCACGAAGGGCGCCAGAGCGAAGACATGATCACCAGGCCTGCTGGAACTCCACTCCCGGGCATGCCACAACTCGCGGCGTGTGAAGGTCTCCAGCGGTGACCAATGGTCGGGCTGGTCTCCCAGGAAGAACTCACCGGCTTGGTGCGCGTCCTTCGCCGCGAAGAGCATATCACCCACACGAACGGTGTCGCCTGCTGCGTAGGTGCGCGGCACGGCAGCGAAGTAGTCCATGTCGTAGAACAGGTTCACCCCTTCCTGTCGCTTGTTGCGGTAGCGGACGTAGTGCTCACCCATCAACACGGTGTCGCCCCGGTAGAGCAGGATATCCTCGCTGTTGCTGAAGCCTTCGTTCAGGAACCGCAGGTCCATGTTGCGCGTGTTGCGGCTCACTTCATCCTGCCGGCTGGTACTGATCAGCGCACCCAGCAACACCAAGCCGAAACCGACGTGCGCCACCGAAGCACCCGCGCTCTTCAAGCTGCCCTTCAGGATCGAGGGGATGTACCACGCGTTGGCGACCACGGCGAAGATGGTGGAGAACAAGAGCGCGATCAGGTTCAGTTCAGCCAACTCGTACTTCAGCAGATAGATACCCAAGGCCGTCAGGATGATGGCGCTGATGAAGGATGCGGCCAACTGCTTGCGGAACTTCTTCACATCGGTGTCCTTCCACCGCAGGTATTGCACGAAGGCGATGAGCAGGGTGACGATGAACGCGAAGGGGATCTGCCACTTGTTGTAGTGGGCGATGGCTTCCCCCGGAGGTGCGAGTTTCGCTTCGGCCAGGCCTTGGAAGAACGTGCTGCCGGTCTTGTCGCCGATCCAACTGAACGCCGAACCGAATGGTTCAAGCAAGAGGTTGAACACCGGCACCGAGGTGCTGAACGTGATCTGTACCGCGCTCAACAGCAGGACCAAGGATCCTATGAACAGCCAGAATTCCCGCGACCACAACGATTCTTCAGGCTCCTTGCTGGTGAAGCCTTGCAGGTAAGCGCTAACCAGCATGCCGATGCTGATGGCCCCGAAGAGAAGGATGGCAGGCACTTGCACCTGAAGCCCCACGCCGATGGCCAGCATGATGAGCGAGATGAACGCATAGAACTTTCGCTGTCCCAGGTCGGTTAACAGCATCATCACACTGAGGCCGATGAAGAAGAGCAGGAAGATCAGCAGCCCGGGCAACATACCATCGCCGGTGAAGCTGTGTACGCTGGTATCGCCCAGTACACCGCTGCGTGTGAGGAAGGTGGAGTAGAGGACGAGGATGAAGGTGATGAGCGTGAGCAGGAACAAGCTGAAGAGCGCCGTGGGTTTGCGCTTGTTCACCAGCATCAGGTGGCCCGCTGCCACCAAGGTGATCCAGGGCACGAGGGATGCGTTCTCCACAGGGTCCCACGCCCAGAATCCACCGAAACTGAGCGCTTCATAGGCCCA
>DAOORM010000065.1:0-8590 GCA_035389265.1 Flavobacteriales bacterium
ATCGTTCCGTGATCCGATCGCACGGGTGGCCGCGTAGGTATGGTTGAACGTTCACGAAGGACAACAACGACCGACCTACACCTACAACACTACGAACCATGGAAAAGCTGATGAAACCGATGCTCATCCTCGCCGCTGCGGGACTGCTCACGATGACCGTTTCCGCACAAGGAATGAAGAAGGCCGACGCTGGCACCAAGACCGTACTCGTCGGCGGTGAGCCGATGTACCCGATGAAGAACATCGTGGAGAACGCTGTGAACTCGAAGGATCACACCACGTTGGTGGCCGCTGTGAAGGCAGCGGGGCTCGTGGAAACGCTCCAAGGTGAAGGCCCCTTCACGGTCTTCGCGCCGACCAACAATGCCTTCGCGGCGCTTCCTGCTGGTACGGTGGATGGCTTGCTGAAGCCCGGGGCGAAAAGCGCATTGACCACGGTGCTGACGTACCATGTGGTCGCTGGCACGCTGGACATGAAGGCCTTGAAAGCCGCCATCGAGAAAGGTGGTGGGCAGGCGAAGTTGAAGACCGTTGCTGGTCAGGAGATCACCGTGTCCATGAACGGACCGCACAACATCCAAGTGTGGGATCAGAATGGTGCGTACGCCAACATCAGCACGTACGATGTGATGCAGAAGAACGGGGTGATCCATGTGATCGACCGGGTGCTGCTTCCGAAGATGTGACCGATCGGCCCACGCGGGCCTGCGGTTTGGTGGGGAGCCGTCTCCGAACCCTCTGGAGAGTGGGTGAGGGGGCGGCTCTGGTGTTCAGCCCAGGAACACCACTTCCACCCATTCATCCTCCGCTAACCGCAGGTCGCGGAGCCGCAATTCGATGCTCCACGATACCACCGGTGCGTCTTCGCGCAACTCCACTGGTTTGTACGGCCAACGCTTGATGTCGAGGAAGACCGGGTCGAGCCACGAGGGATTGTACAGAAGAGAGAATCGGAAGTTCTGGTGATCCACCACCAGACGTCGTTCATCCGGACCGTGCGCGATCGTCGTTACCACGATGGAAGCGGTGTAGAGTCGTCGCTGCCAACCCGGCTCGCGTGTGCGGAACAAGGCCTGCCGGAACTCCAGGCGGGGCATGGTGTTGCCGCTGAGCAGGGCACTGGCGTTGGTACGGTCGATGCGGATATGGTGCAGCGCCATCGCTTAGAAGATCCAGCGGACCTGCATCTTCAGGTCGCTGCGCATGTTGCCGTTGATCTCCTGCAGCCCACTGCTGATGGAGGTCTGATCCTGGAAGATGAAGGCACCGTAACGCAGCCAGACATCCACCCGGCGCAACGGCGTTACCCGCACCATGCCGTACCAACGGATACCGCGACCGTAATAGGGAGGTATGCTGAAGACGCCGATCAAGTCGTTCTCGTAGGCGTAGATGCGCGAATCGTATCCCTCCGTGTCGAAGAGCGCGAAGCGCAAGGTGAGTTCCAAGGGGCTGCTCAACGGACGATGCACCACATCCTGGTAGAGCAGGAAGCCATGCCGCAAAGGCGATGATCCCCGCTGGAAATCCACGGTCTCCACACGCGTGCGCAGGCTCACCGACTCGCTCACCTTGTAGCTCGCGTTCACCCGGTAGTTGGTCTGTTCCACCCGCACCAGCGGATCGATGCCATCCACATCCACATCGGTGTTGCGCGCGCGGTCCTGATGGCGCACGCGACCGTAGATCTCCACCTGCTTGCTCGGGCGCCAATTCACCTGAGCCAGCCAATCGAAGCCGCTGCTCGGTGCATCGGTGAGGAAGCGCAGCCACGGGAAGGTGAACTGGTCGAAGTAAGCATTGATCGTCCACTGGCGGTTGGGGCGGATCTCCAAGCCGGTGAAGAGCCCGCGTTCGTTCCACGGGTTGGTGCCTTCGGCGAAGGCCACACTGTAGAGCCCATGGAAATCGCGGCCGTAGTTGCGGTAGAGCATGCTCATGCTCACGCGTTTGTCCAGCGAGAGCAACACGCCCGTGTTCATCGCCATGCCGCCGTTGGCGCTGGTGGCTGCTTCGCCGAACCAGGTCAGGTTGCGGTAGAGCACGTTCCAATCCAAACCGGCCGTGGTGTTCTGCGCGCCGTTGAAATCGAACTGGTTGTAAGGTTGCACATTGCGGCTGAGTGCACCGGTGTATTCCACATGAGCTGCAGTGGCACCGATGGTCATGCTCCTGCGCTTGTAGGCCACGTGCCCACCCACGATGTTCTCCCCCAAAGCGTCCTTGCGCGATACCTCGGTGAAGGTGCGGTGGAAGCCATCTTCCAAGAAGCTGCTGAAGATGACCTCACTGCCTTGATTGATGCCGAGGCTGTCTTCCGCAGAAGCGGCCGCCGACTGCACGTTCGCATCGATGTTCTTGCGTGAGCCGAAGGCGGTGACCTCGAAGTGCTTGCCGACATCGAAGGTGGCCGCCACGCCGCGCAGGAAGAGGTTCTCGTTCACGCTGGTGTATGGCGCCAGGCCCGGTGCGTTACGCTTCACGTTCATGGTGAAGCTGCTCTTCGCCGCGAACCCCAGTCCGTTCCAGAAGGTGAGGCCTTGACCGAACTGCGCTTGATAGTCGCCGATGGCCAATGCTTTCAGTCGGCCGATGTTCCGCACGAAGAGGTGCGCGCTGTAGTAGTCGAATCCGTTCGGCTGTGTACCTCGGAAGAACTGCTCGCCTTCATCCTTTTCGGCCGTGAACCCGAAACTGATGTTCTGGCGGTAACGGAAGCGGTAGCGTGTGTACACCCGGAACGGACTGCCCAGGTATACCCGGTTGTTCCGACGCAGCGAATCCACCACGTTCGGATCGGCGAAGTCGGGCAAGGGATCGCCATCGGCATACGCGAAGTCCTTGCCGAAGGGACTGGGGCGGTCCATGAAGCCCCGCCGCGATTCGATGTTCATGGTGCTGCGCACCGTGATCTCGTGCGTGCCCTTGTTGAGGATCTCCCGCAAGGAGGCCGTGCTTCCCAAAGGATTCTCACGCACTTCCACGAAGGGCAGGATCATCCGGATGGTCCGCACATCCATGCTGTTCAAGGTCTGTAGTTCGTATACGTTGAGGAAGCGCCCGGACCGTTGGCGGTGCTGCAGGATGTCGCTGATCTGCACATCGCTGAGCAGCAGGATGGTACTCAGCTCCTGGGCATCGGTGTGGTTGAGGTCGATGGGGTCGAGGTAGCGGTCGGTGAGGATCTCGAAAAGGTTGCTCAGATCCGCCTCCCCCCCCAGTTGTTCGGCCGCCGCTTCGATGCGTTGCTCGATCAGGTCGCGTGGCACACCATCCACCTGTGCACGGGCACACGCAGCGATGCCGATCACGAACGCAACGACGACCGCGTACTTCATTCGAAGCGGTAGTTCAATCCGATGATTGGCGTGGTGCCCAGTTGCGAACGCACGGCCACGGCCAGGTCGATGTCCACCAGCTTCAACCGGAAGCCTGCGCCGAAGTGGCCTTGTGTGGGGCCGGTGGTGAGTCCGGTGCGCAAGTAAAGCACATCGTTGGGGTGGTATTCGATACCCATGCGCATCCGTTCAGGCAGGTCGATGTCCTTCTCTGCTTCCAAGGTCATCAGCAGTTTCTTGCTGAACGTGTAGCCGAAGCCGACTCGTAGCAAGGTGGGGATACGTTCTTCGTACGGACCACCGATCTTCACCCTGTTCGGGTTGTATACATGTGCGCCGATCCACAAGGCATCCGTCAATCGCGCCTGCATGCCCACCTCCACGGCGAACGCACTGGCGCTGCCGTAGTTCTCGCCTAATCGGATCCCCAAGTAGTCCACTTGCACACCCGCCCGTAGGCCTTCGCCGAAGCGCATGGCATAGGCCGCGCTCACCTTCGTCTCGTTGTAGAGCGCGTACCCGAACCGGTCACCGGACAGGCCGAAGGTGCCCTTACCCAGTGGAACGGCCACGGCCAGGCCCTGTTGAGCGAGGTCCGGGGAAAGCCAATGACTTTGATAGAACACCCCGGCCATGGGCTTCTCCAGTCCCGCCAAGCCGGCCGGGTTGAGGCGGATGCTCCAGAGGTCGGCCACGGTGAGGCCCGTATAGCCCATACCGGCGAAGCGTGCTCCCGCAGGTAGATGCTCGCCACCGGCGAAGCCGTGGAGGGTGAGGGTGGCGCAGAGCGCGAAGAGGAGGTGACGCATCGCACCGAATGTAACAGGTTGGAGCTTTCGGCGGCATTCCGTGGACCAAGAGCCCGCCATTCGGCGTTGCTTACCTTCGCGCCTTCCATCCACGGAACGCCCCCGCCCCGCCCGCATGAGCCGCGTCAAACTGCACGACCTGGAGTTCGAACTCCAGGTCGTGCAGTTTGACGCGGCTCATGCGGGCGGGGCGGGGGCGTTCCGTGGATGGAAGGCGCGAAGGTAAGCAACGCCGAATGGCGGGCTCTTGGTCCACGGAATGCCGCCGAAAGCTCCAACCTGTTACATTCGGTGCGATGCGTCACCTCCTCTTCGCGCTCTGCGCCACCCTCACCCTCCACGGCTTCGCCGGTGGCGAGCATCTACCTGCGGGAGCACGCTTCGCCGGTATGGGCTATACGGGCCTCACCGTGGCCGACCTCTGGAGCATCCGCCTCAACCCGGCCGGCTTGGCGGGACTGGAGAAGCCCATGGCCGGGGTGTTCTATCAAAGTCATTGGCTTTCCCCGGACCTCGCTCAACAGGGCCTGGCCGTGGCCGTTCCACTGGGTAAGGGCACCTTCGGCCTGTCCGGTGACCGGTTCGGGTACGCGCTCTACAACGAGACGAAGGTGAGCGCGGCCTATGCCATGCGCTTCGGCGAAGGCCTACGGGCGGGTGTGCAAGTGGACTACTTGGGGATCCGATTAGGCGAGAACTACGGCAGCGCCAGTGCGTTCGCCGTGGAGGTGGGCATGCAGGCGCGATTGACGGATGCCTTGTGGATCGGCGCACATGTATACAACCCGAACAGGGTGAAGATCGGTGGTCCGTACGAAGAACGTATCCCCACCTTGCTACGAGTCGGCTTCGGCTACACGTTCAGCAAGAAACTGCTGATGACCTTGGAAGCAGAGAAGGACATCGACCTGCCTGAACGGATGCGCATGGGTATCGAATACCACCCCAACGATGTGCTTTACTTGCGCACCGGACTCACCACCGGCCCCACACAAGGCCACTTCGGCGCAGGCTTCCGGTTGAAGCTGGTGGACATCGACCTGGCCGTGGCCGTGCGTTCGCAACTGGGCACCACGCCAATCATCGGATTGAACTACCGCTTCGAATGAAGTACGCGGTCGTCGTTGCGTTCGTGATCGGCATCGCTGCGTGTGCCCGTGCACAGGTGGATGGTGTGCCACGCGACCTGATCGAGCAACGCATCGAAGCGGCGGCCGAACAACTGGGGGGGGAGGCGGATCTGAGCAACCTTTTCGAGATCCTCACCGACCGCTACCTCGACCCCATCGACCTCAACCACACCGATGCCCAGGAGCTGAGTACCATCCTGCTGCTCAGCGATGTGCAGATCAGCGACATCCTGCAGCACCGCCAACGGTCCGGGCGCTTCCTCAACGTATACGAACTACAGACCTTGAACAGCATGGATGTGCGGACCATCCGGATGATCCTGCCCTTCGTGGAAGTGCGTGAGAATCCTTTGGGAAGCACGGCCTCCTTGCGGGAGATCCTCAACAAGGGCACGCACGAGATCACGGTGCGCAGCACCATGAACATCGAATCGCGGCGGGGCTTCATGGACCGCCCCAGTCCCTTCGGCAAGGACTTCGCGTATGCCGATGGCGATCCCTTGCCCGACTTCGCCGATCCGAACGTGGTGGATTCGCTGCGTCGGAACAACCGGGTATACCTGGGCAGTCCGTTCCGGGTGTACACACGCTACCGCTTCCGTTACCGCCAGAACATCAGTTTCGGGTTCACGGCCGAAAAGGATGAAGGCGAGCAGTTCTTCCGAGGTACACAGCCGAACGGATTCGACTACTACAGCGCGCACCTCTTCGTGCGGAACATCGGCCGACTGAAAGCATTGGCCATCGGCGACTATCAAGCGCAGTTCGGTCAAGGCCTCACCTTCTGGAACGGACTGGGGTTCGCGGCGAAGAGCAGCTTCACCATGAACGTGAAGCGTAACGCACCGGGCCTGGCGCCATACACCAGCGTGAACGAGAACCTCTTCCTGCGCGGCGTGGCGGCCACCTTCGATGTCGGCAAGCACTTCGAGGTCACCGCCTTCGGCTCACGCAAGAACATCGATGCGAACGTGCAGTCGGCGGCCGCTTCTGCGGAAGACAGCCTCGGCATCAATCAAGGCAGTGAGGTCATCTTCAGCAGCTTCTTGGAAGATGGCTTCCACCGCACCTTCACCGAGGTATCGCGCAAGGACGCTTTGGGGGAGAACATCGTGGGTGGGCACGTGGCCTACAAGCGCAGGAGCATGACCATCGGTGCCACTGCAGCTCATGTGGAATACACCGGTGCACTCAGCCGCAATGTGCAACCTTACAACCAGTTCGATTTCAACGGCGCGCAGAACACCACGGCCGGTTTGGATTGGAACGTGCTCTACCGCAACCTGACCTGGTTCGGCGAAGCAGCCACCAGCGCCAACGGCGGCATGGCGATGAACACGGGCGTGTTGCTCTCGCTGGACAAACGCGTGAGCATGAGCATGCTCTACCGCAACTACGGCCGCGATTTCCATGGGCTCTACAGTGTGGCCTTCGCCGAAGGCACCAACCCGTGGAACGAACGCGGGCTCTTCACCGGCTTGGAGATCCGCCCCAACCGCCAGTGGACGATCAATGCTTACTTCGACCAGTTCACCTTCCCGTGGCTGCGCTTCCTCACCGATGCACCGAGCAGCGGCTTCGATTGGCTGGCTCAGGTGAATTGGCGCCCGAGCAAGCAGGTGGAGATCTACGGTCGCGTGCGCCATCAGGACCGCGCGCGCAACACCGATGTGGATGTGGATGGCATCGATCCGCTGGTGCGGGTGGAACAGACCAACTACCGGGTGAACGCGAGCTACAAGGTGAGCGAGTCGGTGAGCCTGCGCACGCGTGTGGAGACCGTGGATTTCCAGCGGGGATCATCGCCTTTGCGGCATGGCTTCCTGCTCTACCAGGATGTGGTGCATCGTCCGTTGAGCAGCCCCTTGGAACTCACCTTGCGCTTCGCGCTCTTCGACACGGAGGGATACGATTCGCGCATCTACGCCTACGAGAACGACTTGATCGGCGTCTTCAGCATACCTCCCTATTACGGTCGCGGTATCCGTTGGTACGGCATGGTGCGGGTAACGCCGTTGCGCCGGGTGGATGTCTGGCTGCGTTACGGTGCCTTCATCTTCCAGGATCAGACCTCCATCAGCAGTGGGCTGCAGGAGATCAACGGCAACATGCGCAGCGACCTGAAGATGCAGGTCCGCTGGATCTTCTAAGCGATGGCGCTGCACCATATCCGCATCGACCGTACCAACGCCAGTGCCCTGCTCAGCGGCAACACCATGCCCCGCCTGGAGTTCCGGCAGGCCTTGTTCCGCACACGCGAGCCGGGTTGGCAGCGACGACTCTACACCGCTTCCATCGTGGTAACGACGATCGCGCACGGTCCGGATGAACGACGTCTGGTGGTGGATCACCAGAACTTCCGATTCTCTCTTCTGTACAATCCCTCGTGGCTCGACCCGGTCTTCCTCGACATCAAGCGTTGGCCGTACAAACCAGTGGAGTTGCGCGAAGACGCACCGGTGGTATCGTGGAGCATCGAATTGCGGCTCCGCGACCTGCGGTTAGCGGAGGATGAATGGGTGGAAGTGGTGTTCCTGGGCTGAACACCAGAGCCGCCCCCTCACCCACTCTCCAGAGGGTTCGGAGACGGCTCCCCACCAAACCGCAGGCCCGCGTGGGCCGATCGGTCACATCTTCGGAAGCAGCACCCGGTCGATCACATGGATCACCCCGTTCTTCTGCATCACATCGTACGTGCTGATGTTGGCGTACGCACCATTCTGATCCCACACTTGGATGTTGTGCGGTCCGTTCATGGACACGGTGATCTCCTGACCAGCAACGGTCTTCAACTTCGCCTGCCCACCACCTTTCTCGATGGCGGCTTTCAAGGCCTTCATGTCCAGCGTGCCAGCGACCACATGGTACGTCAGCACCGTGGTCAATGCGCTTTTCGCCCCGGGCTTCAGCAAGCCATCCACCGTACCAGCAGGAAGCGCCGCGAAGGCATTGTTGGTCGGCGCGAAGACCGTGAAGGGGCCTTCACCTTGGAGCGTTTCCACGAGCCCCGCTGCCTTCACAGCGGCCACCAACGTGGTGTGATCCTTCGAGTTCACAGCGTTCTCCACGATGTTCTTCATCGGGTACATCGGCTCACCGCCGACGAGTACGGTCTTGGTGCCAGCGTCGGCCTTCTTCATTCCTTGTGCGGAAACGGTCATCGTGAGCAGTCCCGCAGCGGCGAGGATGAGCATCGGTTTCATCAGCTTTTCCATGGTTCGTAGTGTTGTAGGTGTAGGTCGGTCGTTGTTGTCCTTCGTGAACGTTCAACCATACCTACGCGGCCACCCGTGCGATCGGATCACGGAACGAT
>DAOORM010000066.1:0-8555 GCA_035389265.1 Flavobacteriales bacterium
GATCCGTTCACCGTTCAACCACCACCCGCGCCACTTTCGGCGCCTGTCCTTCCACACGCACGATCACCAAGTAGAGTCCCTCCGTCCACTCAAGCGATAGGTCAAGCTGTTGCAATGCGCCGAACGAACTCACTGGCTCGGCGTGCACGCGGCTGCCGGTGGCGTCGAACACCTCGATCACTGCGCGTTGGCCTACATGCGACGGATCGGCTACGATGGTGATCCGGTCGCTGGCGGGATCCGGGTACACCTGCAACGCATAGCCACCAGGAACCGATCGAACGGACGTCGTGTTCACACCACCGAGGTATCCACTGCTATCGATACGCGCCGCGTAGATCGCATCGTTCTGCCAATTGAACCATACGGCCATGGCACCACCTTGGCCATCGCTCGTCACCCCGTAGTCCGTGCCGCCGTTGGGGCTGAGTGCCCCGTTGCAGAAGCGTGTGGTGTCGCTCCAGAGGTTGGTCCCGGCGCTGGTCACGCGGCCTACGCGGAAGCCCGGCGTAGCCCCGTCACTGGCGAAGGGCGCCACCATGGCCACGATGTGCTCATCGCCATTGACGACGAAGGCGCGCGGGAACCCGTTGATGTTGCCATTGACCCGCATGGCCAATACACCATCGGTCGCGAGCAGCGGTGTACCCGTGGCGTCGAAGCGTTGCATGAAGACCTGTCGGCCTCCGCCCAGTGCTGCGCGGTTGTCCGCCCAGAACACGGTGGTCTCCTCCTCGCTCTGCACCACGAAGGGGTTCTCCTGCACGTCGCCCTGCATGCACACCTCGATCGGTGCGGTCGCATTGAGGAGTACACCAGAAATATCGTAGATCGCCATGCGCAGGTCGTAGCTGTTGGCCCACACGGAATTCATACGCGTGTTCGGCGCCATGGCCGTGCTCCACTCGTAGAAGAGCCCGCCACTGTTGGCGCTCACCAGGAGCAACTCGGGCCACAGTTCATCGCCCATGCTATCCACATGCATGGCGTACAAGGGAGCACCCGCTCCATTCCCCCAACGCTCTTCCAGCATCAGGCCACCACTCAGGTCATGGCGCATGGTCCAAGGGCCGGTGACGATCGAGTTGTTCAAGCTGGGGATCTCCACGCCTTGCACGGGCATCAGGTTGGTACCATCGTTGAGGATACGGGCCACATGCACATAGTCCGCTGCGCCGAGCAGGTTCGTTCCCCAGCCTACGAAAATGCCGTTCAGCACCGGGGTGACACGCGGGTAGAAGTGACCACTGGCCGTTCCACCACCGGGCAAAGGCCCTGGCTGTGCCAGCAGAACGGGTTGTGTCCAATCGGGCTGCCCGTCGCCGTCGAAGGCCATGGCGCGCAGGGTGTCCGCACCGAACTGATCGGCGCCGCTCGTATAGGCCAGGAAGAGCCGGTCATCGCTCATGCGCGCAGCTCCGATGTAGTTGATGCTTCTGCCGGGAATGGACTTGATCAACCGACCATTGGGCTCCCACAGCAGATTCCCTGCGGCATCCAACCGCTGCCCGAATACCGCGTAATTGTTCGCTCCGAGGCGGTCATCGGTCCAGAGCACGTACCAGCCACCGGCACCATCGCCCAGCAAGCGCATGTTCTTCTGGTAGCTGGGGGCGTTGCAGATCACCAAGGGGTTGTTCGGATCCGCGGACCATTGTGCCTTGCTCGACAAGGACGTGGAGAGGTACAACAGCAGCGCCAGCCCGACCGAAATGCTGGTCCAGATCAGCGTGTTCCAGAAACGGTCGTGGCGCGAATGGTGGTCCATGTGGGCTGGGAATGGGCGTGCGGTGGTCATGATGTTCGGTGTATCGATGCCGCGAAAGTGTGCCCTGTACGGATCCCGGGAAAGGCCTTCCTATCCAGCGGTCGAAGGATCTACCGAGTGGTGATCAGGAGGCCAACAACTGCTTCAGCTCGGCCAGTCGGCGACGGCTTACTTCGATACGGGAGCCATCGCGCAGGACAGCGCTGCCGTCCTCCAGATGCGTGATCCGCCTCCTGTTCACCAGGTCAC
Source organism: Flavobacteriales bacterium (assembly GCA_035389265.1). Lineage (GTDB taxonomy): Bacteria > Bacteroidota > Bacteroidia > Flavobacteriales_F > PHOS-HE28 > PHOS-HE28. The sequence goes on from DAOORM010000066.1 coordinate 2,018, forward strand.
CACGATTGAGGCGCACGAAGCCGAAGGGCGCCAACATCTCCTCGAATTCCTTCAGGGTCCGCGACAACATGTAGCGCCGGTCATCACCCAAATGCACCCACGTGTAGTTGCGGTCCGCTTCGCAGCGTACGATCTCGGCGGGTGCGACGAAGAAGGTGCGATCACCATGCGGGATCGTGAGCTTGAACGTGCTGGGGTCGGGTTGCGCGATGTTGACGATGAACTGATCCTGCACCTGTGCCGCTGGTGGAGCAGGTCGTTGATCACGGAACCGCGCCATCGCAGCAGCAAGCTCTTCCGGCAGCACGGGCTTGGGCAGGTAATCCAACGCGCTGAAGCGGATGGCCTGTATGGCGTAGTGCTGGTGGCTGGTCGTGAAGACCACCTCGAACTCCCAACGCTTCAGCGTGCGCAACAGGTCGAAGCCGGTCCCGCCGGGCATCTCTACATCGAGGAACACGAGTTCAGGGCGGTGTACCGCAAGCGCGACCTCTGCTTCGCTGATATTCGACGCTTCGCCCACCACGTCCACATCGGCGTGGGCTTCGGTCAGCAACGCGCGGAGGTAGCGCCGTGCGGCATCATCATCGTCCACCACCAGGGTGCGGATCATGGCCGCAAGTTCGGCAACGCGATCAGATCGTCAATTCGATCACCACTTCCGTTCCGCATGCACCACCGCGTTCATCCGATAGGTCGTTGATCACGATGGAGCCCTTTTGCTGCATGCGGTGGGTGAGCAGGAGCAAGCGCTCCTGGGTGAGTTCGGTGGCGTAGGATCGTTCGCCGTCCGTTCTTCCACCTGCTGCCTTCCGCCCCACACCGTTATCGGTCACGTTACAACGCAGGCCATTTTCGGAGTAACGGAAACGCACCTCAACGAGGCGGTCGCCTTCCTTGGCCGCCAAACCATGCCAGATGGCGTTCTCCACGAAGGGCTGAACGAGCAAGGCCGGGAGGAAGACCTCCTCGTTCAGGAGTTGCTCATCCGCCTCCACGGTGTAGCGTAGTCCTTTCAACCGCAACGCCTCCAAGGCGAGGTATTGGCGGAGGAACTCCAACTCGGCTTCCAGCGCGATGCGGTCCTTCACCGAGTGCTCCAGCACCATGCGCATGAGCTTCGATAGGCCTTGTAGGTAGACGAGCGCCTCCGTATCCCGGCCCTCCTTCACCAACGCGATGGCACTGTTCTGGCAGTTGTGGATGAAGTGCGGGTTCAGCTGACCGCGCAGCACCTTCAGTTCCAGCAGATCGTTCATCCGTTGCACGCGATCGCGTTGGTCCTGCAACTCGGCATTGATCCGTTCCATGTCGCGCGCATGCTGGCCGCGCAGCCGGTAGTTGCGGTACAGCAGACCGAGCAGGCCGACCAACAGCACCACTAGTGCCGCGGCAGCGACCCATCGATTGCGCAGACGTTCCTCGTTCATCCGGCGTTCCTCGTTCTCCGCACGGAGCAAGGCGTTGTCCTTCTCCTTGCGCTCGGTCTCGAACCGTTTCTCCAGCGCCAGGATCTCATCGTTGGCCGTGCGCGCGTAGTAGGCGTGCAGTTGCTCCTCCAACTTCAGCATGGTCGCATAGGCAGCCTCATGTTCACCCAACGCCGCTTGACTTTCCGCAGTGAAACCCAGGTTCTCCAAGGTGGTGCTGATATCCTTGTCGGTGAGCTGGTTCAACCGTTCGCTCTCGGCGAAATGGTCGATGGCTTCGCGATGCATCCCGGCATTGTGGTACACGTAGGCCAGCGTGTTCAAGCTCTTCGCGTACTTGGCTTCATCCCGCGTCCGCAATTCTTCCACCGCTGGCCGCAGCATGGCGATCGCACCGCCATGGTCGCCTTTCTCACTGAGCAATTTGGCGAGGTTCGAGGCGGTCATGGCACGCTGCCGCACATCGTCGGGTGCTAGACCAGCGAGTGTTCGGCGGTAATAGTGCTCAGCGGAATCGGGCACACCCAGCATGGCGAAGTTGTCGCCCACACCGGAAAGGAACTTCACGTGCGCGGCATCATCGCGCACTGCCATAGCGAGCCGAACGCCCTCCTGCTCAATGGTCAGAGCGTCCTCGTACCGGTTCCCCGCGAAGAGCAGGTCGGCCAGCAAGCGCGTGGCGCGCATCATGGTAGCCGTGTCCGCAGCCGTGGTGGCTGACACCAGCGCGCGCTGTGCGTACCGCGTGGCTTCGCTCTCGTTCTGACCGAAGTAATGGCCCGTGGCCACATCGAGCGCCGCTTCCGCACGACCAGCATGTGCATCCGCAGGTAGGTGGGAGAGCAGTCGTTCGCCAAGTACGACCGCTTCGGGATAGGCTTCGGCCCGTATCAACGCGTGCAGGGTGTCCAACGCGGAGCCTCGCTGCGCCTGCGTACGACCGCCGATCATCCCGAGGATGACCAGGACCACCGTTCCGCATTGCTTCCACCTCATCGGGCGGAAGCTACAGCATCGGTCTCGATCACCGCTTCACCACCACCCTCGCCGCCTTCGGGGCCTGCCCTTCCACCCGCACCATCACCAGGTACAAGCCTTCCTTCCAATCACCGGACAAGTCGAGCGGTTGCAATGCGCCGAACGCACTCACCTGTTCAGCATGAACAAGGCTGCCCGTGGCGTCGAACACTTCGATCACTGCACGCTTGCCGAAGAATGATGGATCGGCCACGATGTTAAGCAGTTCGTTCGCGGGGTTCGGGTAAACGCGAAGTGCATCGCCTTCACCAGCACTTTCATCCAAGGGTGGTACATCGCCGATGCTGGTGATGCAGCTCGGGTCGTTGATGCGGGAGACCACCACATCGTCGATCGCATAGTAGGAATCGCCGGTGCTCGGGCCGATGCGCCTTGGTTCACCTGTGCGCTGGAACGCGCCTATGGTGATGTGGTCCACGGGCGAAGTGGGCACATAGATGGCGCAGACGTTCGTCCACTCCATGGTGCAGATGGCGTCCAGCGACACCGCAGCGGGCTGCGCGGTCAAGGGTCCGTTCTGATAGCCCCAGACCAATGGACCCTCGCTGAGCGCAGCGCCCAGGCCGCTCAAGCAGATGTTATACGTTGGGTCAATGGCCGCGTAGAAAGACACCAGGTACGGTTCGCCAGGCACCAGTGGTTCCGCGAGTTGCGCTTGCAGATACTCCACGTACGCGAAGGGCTGACCGTTGGCCATCAAGAGCCCGCCCATGCCTTTGCCACTGCGTGAAAGCAACATTGGCGCGTTCTGATAGTTCCCGATGGGTCCAGGCACCTCCCTACGTTCACCGTAGAGCGAACAACTTCCGAATGCATCACTTGATCCGCCTTGCATGCGTGGCCAGCCGGGCGCCAGCAGTCCACCTTGCCCAGCTATGGCACCAACGTCTGCGACGTGCGCGAAGCACTGTTCGCCCTGCTCGATGCCGGGGTTGTTCAACAGCACAGGACCGAGGCAGTTCTCATCCACACAACCGTTGGCGGTAAGCGATGGGGTCAGGAACAGACCGATGCGACCTTCCACCGGAACGGCATTGCCCCAACTGTACACGCGGGCATAGTAGGTCTGTCCGCTGGTGAGCGCGGATAGCTCCAGGATGTTGCCGTCGCATGCGATGGACAAGAGGTTGCTGGGCGTGCCGCTGAAGAGTTCGATGGTGACATCCGCTGTGGCGTAGCCGATGGCGATGCGCGCAGCACCCGCCGCCGCAGTGAACTTGAACCAGATGTCATCATCGGCCGTGTCGTCCACCTGGCAATCGGCACCAGGCAAGCTTTGCGTGGCGCCCGTGGTGTTGAAGTAAGCCGTGTAGTCATCCGCGTACACGAGGGTATGCGCACCTGCGGCCTCATCGTTGTTCGTATTGCTTACGCTGGTGCTGAAGCCGCAACGCCTCGTGGGACCGGCCTCGGCTTGAAAGACGCGGTAGAGGTATTGCTTACCGATGGTAAGTCCCGTGAGCGCGACCGGGCTGAAGCCACAACCCACCAGGTTGGCAGCGAGCACGGTGGGATCGGAGGTCAGCGTGTCGTACACCTGTACTTGGAAAGCACTGTACGGGAAAAGAGAAGGCTCGTAGAACGAATTGTTCCCCTGCTGGGCCTGTACGCTGTGAGTGGTAGCGCTCGCCGTGAAGGTGAACCACATGTCATCGTCTGGGGCCCAACCGGGGCAATGCGTAGGCATGCTCTCCGTAGCTCCGAACGTATCGTACTGTTCTGCGGCCTGTGCGAAGGTGCTGCCCCAGGGAGCCGGCAGTGCACCGGCCACGTCATCGTTCACCGGCTGATCGAAGAGCATGGGCGTGTGGAGGCCGATCGACGCACGCGACCAGCGGATGTGGTACTCTGTGCCGGGTACCAGTCCGTTGAAGATGGCGCGTGGCTCATCGTTGGTGCAGCCTAAGCTGGTGAGCGATCCGCAAGTGCCTTGGAAGAGTTCGATGGACGTATCCAAGAATCCTTGATCGCCGTTCACGGCCATGAAACCTGCGCTCGTGTGCTCCGCGGTGAAACGGTACCACACATCCTTGGTGGGCAGGCAGCCACCCGTGCCATCGGCAGCTATGGCGTTGGAGCCCCGAGGCGTGTTGCTGTAGTCCTGTACGCTGCTGAACGGAAGCTCGATGGCGCCATCGCATGCATCGTTCACCAAACCATCGCGAACGGCCACACGAAAGGCGCTGGCCCAAACGGATTCCATTTCCAAGTAATACTGCTGGCCTACGGTGAGCCCGCTAACCACCAGCGGGACGGAGATACCCCCGGCAGCCAGCTGCGTCAGGTTTCCACAGGCCCCGCTGTGTACCGCTACGCTTGCCGCGATGCCGTTCTCGGTTGCGGTGAGGAAGCCTTCCACCACGTGACGCGTAGCCGTGGCGGTGAAGGTGTACCACGCTCGTTCGCTCGTGTTGAACTGGTGCCCATGTGTGAAGACCTCCGGATCGTTCTGCACGGCGATGGGCATGGCCGTAGTGCAATCGTCGTTCGTGATCGGTGCGAAGGCCCATATGGTGATGTTCTTTCTGCCGGATGTGGTCTCTCCCATCTTCAAGTAATACGTGTCACCCGGTGTCAGGCCGCTGAATTCCACCTGCGGGCTGGCATTGTCTTCCGACACGCACACGAGCGCGCCGCACGATCCGCTGTACAGGGCGGCGGACGGGTTCCCATCATCGGCCACCACGATCACGTTGGTGCCCGGTGCGGTGAAGCTGAGCCAGGCGTCGTGCGGCTCCGTGTAGCAGGGCACCGTGCTGCTGCCGGTGTGTATGGTGGAGATGTTCACGGGTTTGGGCGTGCCACCCACCGGCGTTACTTCCAAGGACAGGGCGCCGGTGCACTCATCATTGGGCAGGAGCGTACACGTCGGCCACAGCGCGCATCGTTTCTACGCCGGTGCTTTCGTTGTAGGCGCGGATGTAGTACTGCGTGCCGGGTGTGAGTCCGGTCTTGTAGACCACATCGCAGCCCATGCTGGTAAGGTTGCCGCAGGTACCGCTGAACCATTGGAACACATTGTCCTGTGCGGCAGTGCTCAACTTCGTGTTGGGCAGGAAGTGCGTGGTGGCCGTTGCGGTGAAGCGGTACCAGACATCATCGTTCGAGGCCGCCGGATCGCCCGTGCAGGCGGGCTGCGACTGCGTGGCACCCAGCGAGCTGATCTCTGTGGCGGGCCAGACTTGAATGCCGCCGGAAGTCACCGGCAACTCGATGGCACCTGCGCATTCATTGTTGCCGGGTGCGGACACCACACCGATCCAGACCTGGCAAAGATCTGGACCACAGTTGCTCATCCGTACGCGCAGGTAGTACGTACTGCCAACGGACAGTCCGGTGAGGGAAGGGGTCGCGCTGTTCGCCGAAAAGCACCCGATGCTGGTGAGCGAGCCGCAGCTCCCGCTGAACACCTCCATGCTGGCATCGTCCGTGCCTTGCCCATCGGTGCGCACCCAATGGCTGGTGGCCGTGGCGGTGAAGCGGTACCACGATGTGATGCAGGCCGTGCTACCGCTGCATGTTGTGGCTGGATCGGGTACCGCAGTACCGAACCACGCATAATAGACCGGTATGAGGGAGGTCTGCACGTTGGTGGGCGAAACCTCCAGTTCCATGGCCGTGGCGCAGGAAGAGTTGAGGCCGGTTTGTGCGAGGGCGTAAACCGGTGAAAGAACGGCTGCAAGGAGGAATGGGCGAAGCATGGCAACTGGCTTTGGAGCTACCAAGGGAGCATGAACGCGAACGCAGAACAAGCGGGATCGATCGAATGCGGGGAATGGTGATCGAGCGTCACCGCTTCACCACCACCCGCGCTGCTTTCGGGGCCTGACCTTCGGCCCGCACCATCACCAGGTACAAGCCTTCCTTCCAATCTTGCGACAGGTCCAGCGGTTGCAGCGCACCGAAGCTGCTCACCTGTTCCGCATGCACGCGGCTTCCTGTTGCATCGAACACCTCGATCACCGCACGTTGGCCGAAGAGCGAGGGATCCGCAACGATGTTCAGCAGCTCGTTGGCGGGGTTCGGATAAACGCGCAGCACATCGCCTTCACCAGCGCTTTCATCCAACG
>DAOORM010000067.1:0-8380 GCA_035389265.1 Flavobacteriales bacterium
GCGGGATGTTACGCCTAAGGCCAACCCAAAAGACTCGCTCAGGTCCGCTGTGGAGCCGGTAGCTCTGTGGCCGGATCTTGGTGCAGGAGTAGGCTCAAACACTTATAGACCATCGGAAGTGCCGCTTTGAAGGCTACGGGCTGCTCGAAGAAGTACTCCACCGCCACGGCAAAGAATTCGGCCTGGTTCGTGCCCGCATAGCCCCGTAGGAACCGGCCTCCCTTGGTCTTGATCTCCCGGATCTCCGCCTCTGCCAGCCTTTTCCACTCCTTCAATAGCGACGGGGTCAGGAAGTGCTGCTCTCCGTTGATGATGTCGTTCTCGAACCAGAGCGCGTGGGCCATCTCGTGCAGCCCCACGTTGTGCGCATCGCGGCTATGGGCATAGCCGTGTACGAAGTCTTCCCAGGAAATGATGATCATGCCTACCACCGGTCGTACCTCCCCTTGGTGCAGGCGTCCGCTGCGATGGGACCGGTAGCTCTCCGGGTACACCACGATGCGGTCGAAGTGGCGCAGTTCCACCTCGGGGAAACCACGCAGCAGCTGGGCGGCACAAGCAGCGATCATCACCTTCATCTCGGGCGCTACGCGCATTCCAGCACCGACCCAGGTCTTCTCGTTCACGAACAATGAGACTTTCCGCTCGAACAGGTCCTTCTCCGCATCAGGCAAACGTTGATATTGGATGGCGTACTTCGACAGGATCGCCCGATGTTCTTCGGCGGATAGGCCAGCCATCCGCTTGCCGCGACGACTGAGCCGCACACCGTAGACCAATGCTAGGACGAAGCCGAGCGTGGCGATGACACCCATGCGCGCTTCAGTTCAATAGCGGACCTTATCGGTCTTCGACTTCCACGCTTGGAACACCGTGCGCGCTTCTTCGCGCAGCTCATGCCCTGTAGGTATCCGCCGGTCCTGGTAGGGTAGGGGTAGCTCGTCGTAGATCAACTGATCATCGAAGCCCGCGTCCGCGGCATCCTCACGCGTGGCCGCGAACACGATCCTATCCGGGCGTGCCCAGTAGATGGCTCCAAGGCACATCGGACAGGGCTCACAACTGGTGTAGAGCACGCAGCCATCCAGTTGGAACGAGCCAAGCTGCTTACAGGCCTCGCGAATGGCCACCACCTCCGCATGCGCTGTGGGATCGTTGCTGCTCGTGACACGGTTGTTCCCGCGGCCTACGATCACCCCGTTCTTCACGATCACACAGCCGAAAGGGCCGCCATCACCGCGTTCCATACCGTCTTTGGCCAGCGCGATAGCGGCGCGGATGTAGTCAAGGTCCGAAGCATGCGGCATGGGCGGTGTGCAATGGGTGAACTGCAAAGGAAGCCGTTCGAACCGGATCAGTGGCGCCTGGACTTTTCCTGGTTCGGTCGCCCCGATTATCTTTCCGCTCCACCAACCCCACTTCCATGTTCGTGAACTCCCCCATGAAACGGCTTGCCTTCAAAGGGCAGGGCGGCGACCTCTTCATCGTGCTCCTGGTGAACATGCTGCTCACCTTCATCACTCTTGGTCTCTACTATCCGTGGGCGAAGGCGCGGAAACTGAGCTGGTACTACGAGCACACCGAACTCGACGGCCATCCCTTCCACTTCCACGGGAAAGGCGAGGAGATGTTCAAGGGCTTCATCAAGGCCATCGCCTTGTTACTGTTGATCTACGGGACCTACGCCTACGGTGTGTACGCGAAGGATGTAACGATCACTGTGATCGGTCTATTGGTGATGGTGGTCGGCCTGCTGCTCTTCATCCCCCTGGTCATACATGGTTCTTTCCGCTACCGTTCAAGCCGAAGCAGCTGGCGCGGTGTGCACTTCGGCTACCACGGTAAATTGAACGAGTTGTACAGCATGTGCCTCCGCGACGGGCTCCTTACGGTCATCACGTTCGGGATCTATGGTGCCTGGTTCACCATCAACCTCCGCAACTACACGCTCAGCAACCTGCGGTATGGCAGCTCCTCCTTCCAATACAAGGGCGATGGCATGGATTACTTCCTGATGAACCTGAAGGGGTACTTCCTCACCTTGTTCACCTTGGGCATCTACGGGTTCTGGTGGCAGCGCGACCTGTTCAACTACTACGTGGACAACCTGAGCTGGAACTTCCAGGATGGCCGGAAACTGCAGTTCAAGAGCACGGCCACCGGTGGCGGCTTCTTCGGACTGCTGGTAGTCAATGTGCTCATCGTCATCTTCACCCTGGGTATCGGCTTCGCGTGGGCCGAAGTGCGGACCATGCGTTTCGTGCTCGACAACATCACCCTGATAGGCGATGCGGACCTGAACGCTGTGGTGCAGACCGAACAGGAGCATAAGGACGCCATGGCCGATGATCTCGGTGATCTGATGGACATCGGTGTATTCTTCTGAGCGTGGAGCGCGAGGTACAAGCCATCTACTACGACGGGGCCACCAGCAAGCCCCAGGAGGCTGTGGTGCGCGTGAGCGACATGAACTCGTTGGAAGTACAACTGCCCAACGGCGATCGGTTCCAATGGCCCTTGGAGCATCACGGCATGGAGTGGGAGCGCAGCAGCAGCCTATTGCGCCTTTCGTTCGGTGAACACCCGCGACGCGTTCTGCTGATCCGCGATGAACCCTTCATCAAGAGCTTCGCCCTGCGGATGCGGTACACCGGCCGACAAGGTGCTTATGATCGCATCCTCGGCTTCGCCCGAAGTGGCCCGGTGCTCTTCTTCTTGGCCGTGATCGCCCTGTTGGTCTGTGCCTATGTGTGGATCCTCCCGTGGACCGCCGAACGCCTGGCCATGGTCGTACCACAGGAGGTGGATGAACGCATCGGGGAAACTGCCTACCAACAGATGGCCTTCGCCCTGGAGGAGGATGCCGACCGCACCAAACTCCTGCAGGAGTTCGGTGATCAGCTGGAATTGTCGCCCAGCTATTCGCCCAAGTACCATGTGGTGAAGGATGAGCAGGTCAACGCCTTTGCGCTGCCCGGTGGCCACATCGTGGTGTTCACCGGCATCCTGGAAAGGATGGACTCGTCCGATGAGCTGGCGGCGTTGCTCGCCCACGAGGCCACACACGTGGAAGAACGCCACAGCACCCGCATGATGGCCCGGAGCATGGCGGGGTATCTCTTCCTCTCCCTGCTCATCGGCGATGTGAACGCCGTGGTGGCCGTGGTGGCCGAGAACGCGAACGCGCTACGCAACCTGGACTACGGGCGAGGTTTGGAGAGCGAAGCCGATGGCGAAGGCCAGGAACGGTTGCTTGCGAATGGCGTGGACCCCATGGCCATGGTGAAGCTCCTCGAGCTGTTGGAACGCGAAGCCATCGACATGCCCGAACAGCTGGCCTTCCTCAGCAGCCATCCGCTCACCGAACAGCGGATCGACAACGCGAAAGCGAACGCGCAGGAGCTCGGCACACCGGCCGCACCGAACACGGCCTTGGAGCCTATCTTCCAGCGCTTGGTGCCAAGTGCTCAGACCACCGAAGCCACCCCCAGCTCCTTCAACTGATCGGCATCCAAGCGGCTCGGCGCATCGATCATCGTATCGCGGCCTGCGTTGTTCTTGGGGAACGCGATGAACTCGCGGATGTCCGTTCGGTGGCCGAACAGCGAGACCAAACGGTCGAAGCCGAAGGCAGCACCGCCGTGGGGGGGCGCGCCATATTCGAAGGCGTCCATCAAGAAGCCGAACTTGTACCGCGCGTCCTCATCGGTGAAGCCGAGCACGCGGAACATGGCCTCCTGCATGGTGCGGTCGTGGATGCGGATGCTGCCACCGCCTATCTCCGTACCGTTGATCACCAGGTCGTAAGCATTGGCGCGCACGGTGCCGAGTTCGGTGCCGCTTGTCAGCTTGTGGGCATCCTCCGGCTTGGGTGCAGTGAAGGGGTGGTGCATGGCGTGCCAGCGACCAGTTTCCTCATCCTGCTCCAGTAGGGGGAAGTCGATCACCCAAAGGGGTTTGAACACCTTCGGATCGCGCAGACCGAGCAGTTCGCCGATGTGCAGGCGCAGTTCGTTCAGTTGCTTGCGTGTCTTGTCGGCCTTGCCGGCCATGATGCAGAGCAGGTCGCCTTGCTTCATGCCGAAGCGTTCGGCCCAAGCAGTGAGCTGTTCGGACGTGAAGAATTTGTCCACGGTGCTCTTGAGGCCTTCTTCGGTCCACTTCACGAACACGATGCCGGTGGCGCCGATCTGCGGCCGTTTCACGAAATCGATGAGCGCATCGGTTTGCTTGCGGCTCCAATTCGCGCAGCCTTCCGCGTTGATGCCGACCACCAGCTCGGCCTCGTCGAACACCTTGAAGCCTTTCCCTCGAACGAGATCATCAGTGAGGGGCGTTCCTCCCTCTCCTTGGGAGAGGGCCGGGGTGAGGCTCTGGAACTTCATGCCGAAACGCAGGTCCGGCTTGTCGCAGCCGTAGCTCTTCATGGCCTCATCGAACGACATCCGCGGGAAGGCCCCGTCGAATTCAACACCATGGATGCTCTTGAACAGGTGCTTGGCCATCCCCTCGAAAGTGCGCAGGATGTCCTCCTGTTCCACGAAGGCCATCTCACAGTCGATCTGGGTGAATTCCGGCTGGCGGTCCTGGCGCAGGTCCTCGTCGCGGAAACACTTCACGATCTGGAAGTAGCGGTCGAAGCCAGCCACCATCAGCAGTTGCTTGAAGGTCTGCGGGCTTTGCGGCAGGGCGTAGAACTCACCTTGGTTCATGCGGCTCGGTACCACGAAGTCACGCGCGCCTTCCGGGGTGCTCTTGATCAACACAGGCGTTTCCACTTCCAGGAAGTGCTGTGCGCTCAGGTAGTTGCGCACCTCCATCGCCATGCGGTGCCGCAGCTCGAAATTGCTGCGCACGTTGGCGCGACGCAGGTCGAGGTAGCGGTACTTCATCCGCAGCTCGTCGCCGCCGTCGGTGTCTTCCTCAATGGTGAAGGGCGGCAGTTTCGCGGCGTTCAGGATGGAGAGCTCCTGCACCACGATCTCCACTTCACCGGTGGGGATGTTCTTGTTCTTGCTCTCGCGCTCCTTTACTAGACCCACGGTCTGCACCACGTACTCACGACCCAGTGTGCGGGCTTGCGCCACCAAGGCTTGTTGCGCTTCGCTCCCGGGATTGAAGGCCAACTGCGTGATGCCATACCGATCACGCAGGTCCACGAAGGTCATGCCACCGAGGTCGCGGGTGCGCTGGACCCAGCCAGCCAATGTCACGGTCTTTCCTGCGTCGGTGAGGCGGAGTTCGCCACAAGTGTGGGTGCGGTACATGCTTTGCGCGTACGCGCAGTGGAATGACCACCCGCGAACGGAGCGCGAAAATACCGGATGCGGCGCGAACCGCTACTGAACAGTGAAGGTGAGCGAGCGCCGGATGATATCACCGTCGGTCTCCTGCACCCAAAAGGTCCACTTCTCCGCACCCGCTACGGGGCGCAAGAGGATGGCCTTGTCGAAGGCGAATTGGTCCGACCCGATGGACAGGCTGTCCACCACCACATCGGCGCCGTTGTCGTACTTGGAGATCACCTTGAAGGTGTTGAGCCCATCATCTCCTTTGTTGATGCGCACGCCGACCAATAGGGTATCGCTGAGCGCCATCGTGTCGCTTTGGAACGTGTAGCCGGAGTCGCTCAAGAACTCGATCGTCGGGTTCACCGTGGGCTCGGCGTCGTCGCGATTGCAACTGGCCGACCAGCCGCTCAGTGCAAGGGCCACTAGGATGAAAGGCAGGAAGGTTCTCCGCGTTGGCATGAGCCGCAAAGGTAGTGCGGTTCGTGTTCAGGCGCCGGTGGATGGATCTGAACGGTCCAACACTCAAGAAGCAGCGGAACGCGACACAGGAGTGTCTACCGGTAGAATTCCATTGATCATGATCAGACCCGTACTCCACACCCTCATGGCCCTCTCCACTTCAAGCGCGATCGCCTGTTCGTGCTTCGGCCCCAATACGTTCTGCGGGGTCTTGAACCCGCCCTACGAAGAGCCGCAGCCATGGTTGCCGGATGCTGTCGTGCTCGCGGTGCCGCTTCAACAGTACCATTATGGTATCGATATGGTGATCGTGCAGGTTTTCCAAGGCGAAGTGAATAACGACACGGTCCGGGTGTGGGGCGACAATGGGGCGCTATGCCGCCTTTATGCAGGATGGCCCGCCGGGGATACCCTGGTGCTTGGTATCCAGCACTGCGACCTGCTGGGGAACATGATCCAGAATCCGGAATACCCACCCGACCTGGAACGCGAAGAGGATTACATGATCAGTGCGTGCGGTGTATATGCGCTCGACTTCCTGAACGGCAATGTGCGGGGATACGTGGACCAGCCGTTCATGCAGACGTTCACCTTGCAAGGATTCTCGGATCTTATCGCGAATTGTGCCTTAGCGAACGGACTCTCCGAACAGGCCGGTGTGGACCCCCTGCTCATCCAGAGCAATGGCGGACCCGTGGGCCTGGAATGGCAAGGCTCTTCATCCCCGATGGAGCTTACGGTGTTCGATACCCAGGGTCGTGCGGTCATCCGTCGCCGCTGGGACGGCCGGTACCTGGTCTTGGAGGCCTTGAAAGCGGGGTCGTACCTGGTTGAAGTGCGCAATGGCTCAGAAAGGGTCGTCCGCAAGGTGATGGTGGGCTAGGCAGGTACCTTGGCGGAATATCCTCCGTCATGCCAGCCACGCTCAACTCCCCCTTCACCCGCTTCGCCAAGCGCACCTCCACCATAACGGGCAGGCCCATCACCTTCATCCTCGCCGTGGCGGTGATCCTTGCCTGGGCCGTTACCGGGCCACTTTTCCACTTCAGCGACACTTGGCAATTGGTGATCAATACCAGCACCACCATCATCACCTTCCTCATGGTGTTCCTCATCCAGAACACCCAGAACCGAGACACGGAGGCGCTGCAGATCAAGCTGGATGAACTGATCCGTGCGCAGAAGGAGGCCAATAACGCATTGCTCGACCTGGAGGAGATGGACGACAAAGAGCTCGACCGCATCCGCGAGACCTATTTGGCATTGGCGCGGGAACAAAGGGAGCGGAACGGGTGATCCACCGATCGCTTAATGCTCTTTCCGATCGTGCGTAAGGCCTTAAATTAACCTGTCTACTTCAGCGCAATAAGGACCATTGCCACCAGAACCAGAGACACCATGTGGTACGCGCCGGAGAGTATGCCATACTGGATCGGCCGCGGGATGTTCGGGTTGATCCCGATGTTCACCGTGTTCGCGACGAGATAGCCGAAGCCGACCAGGAGTGCGAAGGTGAATGCAGTACCGTATGTGGTGATCTTCAAGAGGTCCATGAGGGTCGCGCTGGTGAGGATCACCACAAAGCTGCAGACCATGGGGCCCAGGAAGTAGATCGGGTCCTTGCTGGGAGGATCGTTCGCTGAGCGCCCGAGCGTAAAGAGGTACTGCTTCTTGAACAGGACCATGAACCACAAGGCACCGAGTACTGAAGTGACGACGAGGGCCAGGCCGATGCCCAGCCAGGGCAGGTTGGAAAGTGATATGGACATGGGAGGTTGTTCGTGTGCCGCAAAGATCACGGCACCGTTGGACAACCTTATGTCAGGGGTCTTGGCGGCGGCCCCGATCGCGAGCGCCTTCGTCGCCGTGGTAACGCTCGAAGAATTGCTGCAAGGTCATGTCATGGGGGGTGAAGCCCTCGGCCAGCAGTTCCATTCGGCTTATCCGGTCCAGGCGGAAATAGCGGAACTCTATGCGCGAACGGCACCAGGCGATCAACAGCCAATTGGCCGTGTTCAGCAGCGCGAACGGTTCAATGGTGCGTTGGCTGGTCTGCTGGTCCGCGTTGGTGTAGTCGATGCGCACCACGCGGAAATCGGTGATCGCGAATTGCAGTTCCGAGAGGCTGGCGCTCGTGCGTTCGAGTTGCTCGATGCTCTTGAACTGCGTGCGGTCCGTCAGTAGGTTCACCTTTTCCTTCGCCCTGCGATCGAGCACAGAAGTGATCTTATCGATCGCCTCGGAATAGCGTGTGATCAACGAAGAGTCGGTCGTCTTCAGGACCAGCTGTTTGGCGGCGATGAGCGCATTGGCCTCCTGCTCCGTGAAAGCCACCGGAGGTACCCGATAATGGTCCATCAGCAAGTAGCCCTTGCCCTCTTCGGTGATCACCGGCACTCCCGCTTCTTCCAACGCGCGCACATCGCGGTAGATCGTGCGCTGGCTCACGGAAAAGCGTTCTGCCAACTCCGCTGCGGTCACCAGCCGGTCGGTCTGCAGCCGCGTAAGGATCGCTGTGAGACGGGAAAGGCGTTTGATGTCTGAACGAGGCATGGTCCATCACAAAGGAAGGGCGCCTTACTAGACGCCCTTCCAGTAGTTGTTGAATGCAAACGTCTACAGCGTCCCCC
>DAOORM010000068.1:0-8324 GCA_035389265.1 Flavobacteriales bacterium
GATGTTGCAGGAGCATCACCTTTGGTGAACCAGAACGTGATCACGTCTGGTGTAGTGACCGCTTCCAAAGCGGGTCTTGGCTACTTCCTTCAGGATGGCCCAGGCGCATGGAACGGCATCTTCGTGAACGATGCGACCAACGCACCAGCCCTCGGCGACCTGGTGGAAGTGACCGCTTCGGTGCAGGAGAACTTCAGCTTCACGCGCCTGAACAACGTGGTGGACTACACGGTGACGAGTACCGGCAACACCGTACCACCCGCTGAAGTCCTCAACCCCACCACGGCTTCGCAAGAGCAATGGGAATCGGTGCTCGTGACCGTTTCTGATGTGGAGTGCACGGTGCTTCCGAACGGTTTCGGCGAGTGGACCATCGCTAACTGGTTGGGTAGCATGTTGGCCGACGACGTGCTGTTCGTGGCCACCCCCACCCTCGGCTCCTTCTACACCATCACCGGCCCCATCCAATACTCCTTCTCCACCTGGCGCATCCTGCCCCGCGACCTGAATGACATCGGCGTGGGAACCAGCGTGAACGAGAAGGCCGCTGCCAACTTCAGCACCTACCCTAACCCGGCGAACGACCTGCTCTTCATCGAGCTCGACGCTGTGGATGGTCGCACGGAGTACAGCTTGATCGACCCCGCAGGCCGTGTGGTTTTGAACGATGTCGCCACCAGCGATCGCGTGCAGGTATCCACCACCGGCTTGAGCAACGGTGTTTACCTCCTCACCGTGCGCAACAGCAACGGCGTTCATAGCGCCCGTGTAGCAGTACAGCACTGATCATAACACCTTCGCAAGCCCGCCTTGTTCGCTCAGGGCGGGCTTGTCATTTCCAGTGGGGCCGTAGCTTTGGTTCAAGCTCAAGCTGCCGCATGAAACACGTTCTTACCCTGCTCGCCTTCTGCCTTCACCTCTCTCCACTAGGCGCGCAGACACTGCTGCAGTCGGGACTTGAAACCTGGTCCGAGGGTCTACCAACGGGTTTCGTCAGCAGCCAGACCACCTTCCCCACTGCAAACATCCAACAGGTGAACACGCCAGTACACGGCGGAACCAGCGCCATGCGACTAGACCTGAGCAACGATGTCTCGGGCCTTCTGACCACCGCGCCTTTGATCGTCACCGCCGAGCGGTTGTACGAGGTCCGCTTCTGGGTGCAGGGCACCGGTCTGATGCATATCGGGCTTTACGATGGGCGAAGCGAGAATGCCGGTTTCTCCCCGCTGACCGCACCCGTGGAGGTGAATAGCACCAGCTGGCAATTCGTCATCCGCACGGTGCTCTGCGCGAATTCGACCCTTGCTGCGGAATTCGCCTTCGACCTGGCCGCGAACGGAGAGGGGTCCTTCCTCGTGATCGACGACGTGACGATCACCACCAGCACGCTGCCCACGGCCACACCCGTCGCGATCTCCCAGATCCAAGAGTCGAACCTCTGGAACGGCGCCTCGCCTCTGAACTTCTCCTATGTCCGAACCGAAGGGGTGATCACGGGCCTCACCCCGAACAGCTATTACCTGCAGGAGGGCAGTGGTGCCTGGAAGGGCATCGAAGTGCGCTCCACTCCACTGAGCGACTGGGCTACAGGGCACCGCATTCGCGTATTGGGTACCGTAGCAGAACTGACCGGTTTCGAAGAGACCTGGCCGCGCGGTCGTACGCAACTGATCTCCGTGCAACACAGCGAAGTGGTGAGCACCGGCAACGCTGCGCCCTCACCCACCTTGATCAGCGCTTGGGAACTACAGGAAGAAGATTGGGAAAGCGTGTTGGTGCAAGTGCAGGACCTGGAATGCTTGAGCACACCCGACCCCGAGACGAACGCTTGGACAGCCGCGAACTGGCAAGGCACACTCACGGTGGACAGCTTGTTCTACCTCCACTCACCAACGCTCGGCGACTTCTACACCATCACGGGCATCGCCATCTACCAAGGCACTACGGTGCTGGCACCACGCGCTGTGGATGACATCGGTGTGGGTGTCGGTCTGGAAGAGCGCTCGATGGAAGGCGTCCGGGTATGGCCCAACCCGGCTTCGGATGTCGTGAACATCGCTGTTGAAGACGCGATGCTCGGCATGAACTACACGTTAGTGGATGCCACGGGTCGCACAGTACTGACGGGTACGCTGAACGGTAGTGGGCCCGCTGTGATACCCGTACAACACCTGCAAGAGGGCGCGTACTTGTTGCAGGTCGGGGATGAAAAGAGCTTCGACGTGATGCGCGTGTTGGTGAGTCGGTGACCCTACTTCACCTCCTTAACCAGGATCACGAACACCGGGAAGTGGTCGCTGAAGCCATCCTGGTAGGTATCACCCACGTAAGTGCGGAAGGGGTAGCCGACGAAGCTGCCATCGGTCTGGCGGAGGTAACCTTCGTTGAAGATGCGCACGCCGTAGTATTTGTAGTCGCCGCCCACGCCGCTCACCAAGGCAGGCGAAAGGATGATCTGGTCGAAGAGGTTCCACGAATCCCGCCAGGCGAGCGTGCCGATGCCCTTCTGGTAAGGCTCGTACATAGGATTGAAGAACGTGCCATCCACCGCCTTGGCCTTATCGCCGGTGGCGCGTGCGAAGCGTGCCACGCTCACGTTCACGGGATCATCGTTCAGATCGCCCATGAGCATGATGCGCGCATTCGTGTTGATGGCGAGCAACGAATCGATGATGTGACGCGCGAGTTCGGCGGCGGCTTTCCGGTTGGGTTCGGAGCGCTTTTCACCACCGCGACGCGAAGGCCAGTGGCAAACGATCACGTGCGTGGTATCCCCTTCCAGCACCCCGCTCACCAGCAACTGGTTCCTCGTGCGGAAGGAGGTATCGGGCATCGCCAACCGATACGACTTGTGGTTGTAGACCTTGAAGAGTTCCGGGTTATGGATCAGGGCCACGTCCACTCCACGGCGGTCCGGTGAGTCCTCGTGTACGACCTGATAGTTGCGGGCCTTCAACGCGTTGGTCTTCACGAGGTCCTCCACCACCGTGCGGTTCTCCACTTCGCAGAGCCCAAGGATGGCCATGCCTTGCGGATGCAGGTCCTTACCCATCTCGGCGATCACCCGGGCGTTGCGGTCCAACTTGCGCCAATACCGCTCGCCGGTCCACTGCTTGCTGCCGGTGGGCAGGAACTCACTGTCATCGGTATCCGGAGAATCGATGGTGTCGTAGAGGTTCTCGATGTTGTAGAAGCCGACGAGCGCGGGCACGAATTGTTTCTTCGGTTCCTGCGCCAGGGTACGCAGGACCAGGAACGAGCAACCGATCAGCAGAAAGGAACGAAGCGTCATCGTGGGCCGTGGTGTAAAGGGAGCCGAATGTAAGGCGACCAGTGTTGCCTGAAGGTTGCCCCGTGGTTTGCCAGATCCGTGCCGTTGTTGTGTTGTTCAGCAGGCGCAGTGGCAAGCTCTCGAAAAATCCTTACGGAGAGCGGATAAGAAGCACTCCCTCTTGCCCCAGTTCCTGCTCCTGCACCTGTATTCCCTACTGCAAGAAGACCAAGGGGTTCCTGTCGTTGTACATCCGCAAGAAGCGGAACAGGGCCTCGGTGCTGTTGCGCTGTTTCTTGGGCAGTGCGCGGAACTCCTCTGAAAGCACGTTGTCGTGTTGCAGGGCTTCGTCCATGCCGGAAGCGTTGAAGGGCAGGTATCGTCCGGTGCGCATATCGAGCAACTGTTGCACGAGTACTGTTCGGGTGACACCGCCCATCGGGTAACCGTACATGTACGGATCCCAGTCGCGGTAGGTCTGCTCCACCACCAGATGGGACAAGCTGCCCATAAGGCCGATGCGGTAGAACCCGTTGCTGGTGCCGATGTACACCACATCGTTCTGGCAGAAACCCCAGATGGTGCGGAGGTCCATGGTCTGCATCGCACCACTATCGGGCTGCCATTGGAGTTTGCCCGAGACGCGACGGATGTCGGCGACAGGCAGTCCTTGTGCATCGCGCAAGCGGTCCAACGGCACCGTTGGCGCATTGCTCCGAAAGGCGGCGAAATCCGCATAGATGCCAGCGCGCAAGCCCATGCCAGCGAAGTACTCCGTCCCGTTCTGCGCCTTGGAAGCAGCAGCGACGATGGAAAGGAAGAAGACGATGACGAAGGATCTCATGCGTTCACGCTTGCGCGGATGATCGCGATCACCTCGTCGGGGGCTTGAGCATGCACCCAGTGCCCGGCGTAGGGAATGGTCTCCACCGTGCTGTTGGTGAACTGCTCCTTGATCGCGGGGATGTCCTCGCGTAGGATGTAATCGCTTTGTCCACCGCGCACGAACACGGCCGGCACGCGCACCTTCTCGGGTCCGATGGCCGCCAGGATCGCAGGTAGCTCGAGGTCGAGCAACGGCACGTTCACGCGCCAGGCGAGTTGATCCTCCGTCTTCCAATACAGGTTCTTCAGCAGGAATTGGACCACACCGGGTTCCTTCACGAATGAACTGATGTGCGTCTCCACCTCCTTGCGTGTGCGGCCAGGGGAAAGGTCGGTGGTGCGCAAGGCTTCAATGATGTGCGCCTGGTTGTTCTGGTGCTGCCGCGGACCGATGTCGATGACCACGAGCTTCTTCAGTGCATCGGGCCAACGTTGCGCATAAGTCATCGCGGTCTTCCCACCCATGGAATGGCCCACGAGCACCACGTCGTGCAGCCCGAGGTTTTCGATGAGGGCATGCACATCCGCGGCCATGATCGGATACGAGATCGCATCAGTGTGCGGCGAGCGACCATGATCACGGAGATCGACGAGGAAGACATCCAATGGTGGAATGCCAGCCTCCGAGGGTTCGGCCAACTCACGGCCCACGGTGCCCCAGTTATCGCTGGTGCCGAAGAGCCCATGGAGGATCACCACGGGAGGCGCACCTTCCTTTCCGATGCGCCGGTAGAACAGGTCCACGGTGCTCATCGCAATTCGCGGAGGTAGAGTTGAACGGTATTCTCCATGCCGAAGGTGAGCGCATCGCACACCAGTGCATGGCCGATGGAGACCTCCAGCAGGCCGGGAACGTTCGCCTTGAAGAAGGCCAGGTTGGCGCGATCCAGGTCGTGCCCGGCATTCAGGCCAAGGCCGAGCGAGCACGCCTTTTCCGCTGCCTTGGTGAACGGAGCAACGGCTCCTTGGCGGTCGTGGTGATAGTTGGCCGCGTACGGTTCGGTGTAGAGCTCGATGCGGTCGGCACCCGTATCAGCCGCGCGAGCGATGAGCTCGAGGTCGGTTCCCATGAAGAGGGAGGTGCGGATACCTTCCGCCTTGAACCGCGCGATAACGGCTTTGATGAAGCTGTGGTGGGTACGTGTATCCCAACCGGCGTTGCTGGTGAGCACACTGGGTGGATCGGGCACCAAGGTGACCTGTGCGGGTCGCACCTCGAGGACCAAGGCGATGAAGTCCTCGGATGGATAGCCCTCGATGTTGAACTCCGTGGCCAGCACGGGTTTGAGGGCCCGTACATCGCTGCGGCGGATATGGCGCTCATCTGGCCGGGGATGCACGGTGATGCCTTGGGCGCCGAACCGTTCGATGTCCAGGGCCCACCGGACCACATCCGGGTTGTTGCCGCCCCGTGCATTGCGCAAGGTGGCCAGCTTATTGATGTTCACACTCAGCCGCGTCATCCGTATCCACTTACTTTGTTCCTCCCGAAGCGGGGCACCAAAAGTAAGGGCCACGCCACCCGGCACCGGAAAGAGCCATGCACGCGATCGACCTGATCACCGCCGACATACCGCCCTTGCGTCCGCAGGATGATCTGTCGCGCGCGCTCGACTGGCTCGAAGAGTTCAAGGTGGGCCACTTGCCGGTCGTGGACAATGGCCGCTTAGTGGGCATGGTGCGTGAGCAGGATGTGGTGGATCGGCATGAAGCGCGCGGCACCGTGAGCGCTGTGATGGATCAGGTGGAGATCCCCTTCATCCGGGGCAACCAGCACATCTACGACGTCATGCGCCTCTTCACCGAACGGGGCCTTACCGTGGTGCCGGTGTTGGATGAGATGGGCGTCTACCTCGGCGCCATCACCGAACACGAAGCATTGAAACGGCTGGCTAGCGTCACCAACATCCACGAGCGGGGCAGCATCGTAGTACTGGAGATGAACCAGATCGACTACAGCCTGCACCAGATCGCGCGCATCGTGGAGGGGAACGATGCGAAGATCATGAGCGTGTACAGCCATGTGCTGCCGGAGACGAACCGCCTGGAGGTGACCTTGAAGATCAACCGGGAGGACGTGAGCGACATCCTGCAGAGTTTCGAGCGCTACGAGATCATGGTGAAGACCACGTACCAAGGCTCGCGCTTCCACGATGACCTGCGCGGGCGTTACGAAGAGCTGATGCGCTTCATCAACCTGTGAACCGCGGGCATGTTCCGCGCCCTGCTTCCCCTTCTCCTCCTGCTCGTCGCAAAGCCCGCGCATGCCCAGCCGACCGGCGAGGATGACGGACACGCACGCATCCTGGGCATCGCCATTAGCGGCAACAAGACCACCAAGGCGCGCATCATCCTGCGCGAGCTGGTGGTGAACGAAGGCGATTCGCTCAGCTACACCACGCTGTACGAGAAGCTGGAGCGGAGTCGGCAGAACCTCATGAACACGGGGCTCTTCAACACTGTGAGCGTGCTGCCCTTGTACCTGGACAAGACACAGGTGATGTTGGAGGTGACGGTGAACGAACGGTGGTACATATGGCCGGCCATCATCTTCGACCTGGCCGATCCGAACTTCAACACATGGTGGCTCACGCGCGACTTCGACCGCGTGAACTATGGTCTGTTCCTATACAAGTACAACATGCGGGGCCGCAACGAAACGGGGTACCTGAAGGCGCAGTTCGGCTACACGCGCGAATTCGCCCTGCACTACAAGGTGCCCAACTTCGACAAACGACAGCGCTGGGGAATTAGTGGTGGTGTGAGCTACGAGGAGCAGGCAGAGATCACAGCGGGCACGGTGGACAATGTGCGGACGCTCGTGAGCGGCACCACCGGAAGCAACCGCGACCAATGGCTGGGCAACCTGGAGGTGACCTTGCGGCGTAGCCATGATGTGCGGCATGCATGGCGTTTGAACTATGTGCAGGCCGAGGCGCGCGACACCATCATCAATACGGCCATGGACTACTTCGATGGGCCGGCCACCGCCACCCGCTTCCTCACCGCCGGTTACACCTTCATCTGGGACCGGCGTGACTTCCGGGCCTATCCGCGCCGCGGCCATTACGAAGAGGTACGTGTGGATCGGTATGGCTTGGGCTTGCTCGATGAAGCTTCACCTGACATCACCACAGCTTACGCCACCACGAAACGCTGGTTGTACCTGCATGACAAGTGGACCCTTGGCCTTTCGCTCCGGGGGAAATACACCTGGGGTACGCCACCCTATTTTGCACAGGAAGGCCTCGGATACGGCCATTATGTGCGCGGCTACGAGTACTACGTGATCGATGGTGAACACTTCGCGCTGGGCAAGGCCAACCTCATCTTCCAGTTGATCAAGCCGCGCACCTATCGGCTCGAGCATATCCCGTTGGAAGCCTTCCGCACGTTCTATATCGCACTTTACCTCGACCTCTACAGCGACCTTGGCCGGGTGTGGGATAGCCGCTACGCTGCGCAGAACTTCCTCTCCAACCGTTGGATCAATGGCAACGGCCTCGGCTTGAACCTGGTGACCAGCTACGACCAGGTGCTGCGCTTGGAATACTCGGTGAACGCCCAGGCGGAACAGGGGATCTTCCTACATTTCACTCAACCTTTCTGACGGATGCGCATCGGTGTGAACGGACGTGTGATGGACGCTGCGAGCGCTCCCTTGGTGGTGCGTACGATCGAGCGGATGGTGGCGCACGGCATGCAGCCGCAGTTGTCCATCGGCCTGGCCACTTGGTTGCGCGAAGTAGGCATCGCCCTTCCGTGGCCGGTGATCTCGAGCGATGACCTTGCGGGCCAGGACCTCGACCTGTGCATCGGCCTGGGCGGCGACGGCACGTTGTTGGACACGGTGGCCTGGGTCGGTCGCACGGAGATCCCAGTGCTCGGCATCAACTTGGGTCGGTTGGGTTTCCTCAGTAACGTGACCCTTGATGCCGTGGAAGAAGCGCTGACCGCCATCAAGCAGGGCCGCTACATGCTCCAGGACCGCTCGCTATTGGAGGTCACGGACCATCCGGAACTGCTTGGCCGGGCCAATTTCGCCTTGAACGAGGTGAGCATCCACAAGCGCGAGAGCAGCAGCATGATCGCGGTGCATGTGCACCTGGGTAGTGACTACCTCAACACCTATTGGGCCGATGGGCTGATCATCGCCACGCCTACT
>DAOORM010000069.1:0-8236 GCA_035389265.1 Flavobacteriales bacterium
GAGCACGGTGGCCATCCTGAACGCCGACAACCTCATGCGTTTCCCCGACTTCCGAGCGCACGAACGCGCGTTCCAATTGATGGCACAAGTAGCAGGCCGTTCTGGGCGCAGGAAAACGGCGGGAACGGTGATCATCCAAGCACAGGAAGTGCAGCATCCCATCCTCGAATTGGTCGTGGGCCATGATGTGGAAGGCATGTATCAACGCGAATTGGAGCATCGCCGCGCCCACGGCTACCCCCCCTTCATGCGCTTGGTGCAGCTCACCTTGAAACACCGCTCCGAAGAGCGGGTGGCCCGCACAGCACAGGATCTCGCTGCCGCGTTGCGCCCGCGATTCGGAGATCTGGTCCTTGGGCCGGAGATCCCCGTTGTCTCACGTATCCGCGATAAACACCTGCGCAGGCTGTTAGTGAAGCTCGCTCGATCGACATACCGAACAGACAAGGAATTCCTGCGCGACACCATCGATCGTCTTTTCGGAGAGACGGAGCACAGCTCTGTGCAACTCGTCACCGATGTCGACCCGATCTGATCGTGCGTGGCATCCATCTCGACCTTGAACAACGACCCGTGACCAGCCCAGCAAGCAGATCGAACATGAAGCGATGGGAGCCCTTGGTTTCCGTGCTATTCATCTTGGGCTGTATCCTCTTCTCGATCGCCATGGTGGGGCGCTTGGATATCGGTTTGTACGATGAGACATCCTACCTCCAACGCGGCACTTGGATCGACTCGCTGGGATTACCAACGGCGGATATGGCACCCTTGTACTCGTTGTGGTATCGTGCACTTCAGTTCATCGTGAACGACCCGGTCCAGCGCTACTTCGCGAATTATGCGTTCACCATGGCGGCGTTACCCATTGCGGCCTTCCTCCTGCTGCGGACCTCCAGCGTTCCGCTGCTGCCAAGTCTGCTCACCGGTGGGTTCGTGCTATTCTCCACCCTGAATGTTCTCAACTGGCCCAGGGTGTCGGTCTTCGCTTTGATAATCCTATTGATCGGCCTTATCATCTTCATCCGAAGCACGCGCCGAGACGTCGCTTGGTCCGGGATCAGCATTTCGTCGGCCATCGTTCTCTTCATTCGACCAGAATTCGCGCTCAGCTTGGTCCTTGTCGGAGCGCTTTGGATCATAGACATTGTGCGCCGCAAGCGTAGAGGAGGTCACATCCTTTGGACTTATCCCTTGGCGGCATTGATGCTTGTCGCAGCACTGTTCGCTTTGCTAGGCAACCCGTTCGCGAACGGTCGCAGCATGATCGCGTTCGGGCAGCACTACGCGTTGAACGTGATCGATGCGGCTGAAGAGCATGTGGACCCTTGGACCAATTGGGAGACCATCGCACAAAAAGATCTGGGCACCACCGAGAGTCTGGCAACGGCCTTGCGGAACGCACCGGGCCGTGTTCGCTGGCATGTGCAGCGCAACCTATCCCAAGCCTTGCCTACTTGGGCGCGGATGTACCTGCCCGCCGGGGGCCGGATGAGCAGGAGTGCATGGGTGATGCTCATCACCATGACCACCGTTCTACTGATCCTGGTCCGACTTGGACGAAGGAGAACGAGCGATGGATCCGTGAGGATCTTCCCTGTAGTGTGCGCGCTCTGCCTTCCGCCGCTCCTCTCCGCAGTCGTGATACACCCCCGGCAGCACTACCTCATTTTTCCGGCAGTCCTGCTCCTGCTTATGCTCGTAAGGTCGGCCTATCGCCATGGAGCAGGCCAGGATCATGGCGTACTGCCCTGGATCCCCGGCGTGGCCGTCGCACTCTTGATGGGCTTCAGTGGAAAGTCGATCGCACCGAATGGAAGACCGACCCTTGCCACCATTGAAGCGCTGCGCTCCCTACCAAGCACGCAACCCTTGGTCATTCTGGAGGCCGATGGTGGGTATGACGCATTCCTACCCCCTGGCACGGTCCGGATCAAAGCCCAAGAATTGAAGACCGGATTCTCCGGTACATTGACCGATAGTACGGTGAACGTGATCGTTTCCTCACCACGTTTGGAGCGCGATCATCGATTCCTTGAAGACCCGGAATGGCAGCAGTTCCTGGCCGGTGGATATCGCGGTTCGTTCAGCATGATAGCTGTGGATGGTACCACGACCCGGCTTTTCGTGCGGCGCTCTATCCTCGATGATCAACCTTGATCAGCGACCAAAGCGAGCAACGCTGTCCAGAGGGGTGCTTCAGGTACAGGTGCATCCACAGTGAGCTCCTCGTCGGTAGTTGGCGCTCTGAAGCTTATCGAGCGGGCATGGAGCGCGATGCTCCGATCCTTTTCACCACGTCGCGCACCATACTTCACGTCACCTTTGATCGGCCAACCCGCTGCACCGAGCTGCGCACGGATCTGGTGGAAAGCACCACCCTCCGGCATCACTTCCAGCAGTGTATAACGATCGCCTTTTGCAAGTGGCCGAACCCGCAGTCGAGCCTTGGCCAGTGATCCATCCGTCAGCACCACACGAGACTTGTGCTTGCGACCATCGCGCTCGATCGATCCTTCCAACGTGGTGGCAGAAGACACTTCCCCTTCGACAATGGCCCAATAGACCTTCTGCACTCTGCGTTCCCGGAACTGTTCGTTCATATACTCGGCAGCTTCAGATGAACTTGCCACGATGACCACGCCGCTCACCGGCCGATCAAGTCGATGTGTCAAGAAGAACCGCTGACCAGGGAATTGGGCATGGAGGATGCTTACGACGTCCGTATCACCGCTTGGGTCTGGTTGAACTGGAATGCCTGAAGGTTTCCAGACCGCGAGGACATCGGGATCCGACCAGAGGATGCGCAACGGCATCATGGCTCAGTATTGCTCGTCCGTGTTCGGAAAATCGAGTGAGCGTACATCCGTAATGTAGGATGATACCGCGCCGGTGATCACGTCGTGGAGATCGGCGTATCGACGCAGAAAGCGTGGGTTGAACTCCTTATTGATGCCGAGCATGTCGTGCAAGACGAGCACTTGGCCATCCACCCCATTACCTGCGCCGATGCCGATCACGGGGATGTGCACGCTGGCCGCCACCTCGCGGGCCAATTGTGCCGGGATCTTCTCCAGCACGATGGCGAAGCAACCTGCCTCTTCCAGCAAGCGTGCATCAGCCCTTAGTCGTTCTGCTTCCTCTTGTTCTTTGGCGCGTACCACATAGGTCCCGAACTTGTAGATGCTCTGTGGGGTAAGGCCCAGGTGCCCCATCACGGGGATGCCCGCAGTTAGAATGCGTTGGATGGAGGTGATCACTTCCTTCCCGCCTTCGAGCTTCACAGCATGGGCACCGCTCTCCTTCATGATGCGGATGGCCGAATTCAAGGCCCCTTTTGAGTTGCCTTGGTAGGTACCGAATGGCAGGTCCACTACGATGAGCGCCCGCGCACAGCCCCGCACGACCGCTGACGCGTGGTAGATCATCTGGTCAAGTGTGATCGGCAAGGTGGTCTCATGGCCTGCCATCACGTTGCTCGCGCTGTCCCCAACCAGTATCACATCTATCCCGGCGCTATCCACCAGCCGTGCCAACGAGTAGTCGTAGGCCGTCAACATGGCGATGCGCTGGCCCTTGGCCTTCATCTCCTGCAGGGTGTGGGTGGTAACGCGCTTCGGGTTGGCAGCTCCGGTGCTCATGCGGTAAAGCTACGCGGAAGCAGGAAGACGGTCGGTCGATCGCATACTCGGCATGGCGCTACATGATCGGAGGAACGGTCGGCACGGCCTTTCCAACGGCGAGCCTTGCGATCGCCACCACCTATCTTTGGCGCTTGGCATTCGGCCTGACCATGCAACGCATAGCCTCCTTCCTCGCGATCTGCGCACTTAGCGCCGCCTGTAGCACCGACTTGGACATCAACGCGCCGTACAAGAACATCACGGTGGTGGAAGGTCTGCTGAACATGCGGGATAGCATCAACTTCATCAAGATCAACAAGGGCTTCCTTGGTGATGGGGACGCGTTGGTCTATGCCCAGATCGCCGACTCCAATGAATGGAACAGCGATGCCATCGAGTACGCCCGTGTGGTGCGTAGGAGGAACGGTCAAGTAATGGGCACCTACGACCTGCGCGATACGCTGGTGACGGGTCGGGAACCAGGTACCTTCCATTCTCCCGATCAAAGGATGTACTACCTGGTGACGGATTACCGGGTGGTCGAACAGATCAGCGGGCAGCTAGTGCCACTCTATTTGGACGAGGAGAGTGATTACTCCGTTGAGCTGAGGATCAAAGGAGAGGACATATCCTCCACGACCAACATCGTCAACGATTTCAGCATTCAAGCAGCTGATCAGAGCACGGACGGGAACCAAGTGATCAACCTGCTCACGGGCTCGAACTTCAGTTCCTTCGAACTCAATTGGACGGCAGGCCCGAATGGCAAACGTTATGTGGCCGACTATCGATTCAACTATCGTGAAGTGCGCAATGGTGAGATCGGTGAACTGAAGACCATCACCAACCGCATGGCCACGGTGGTGCGGATCGGCACCACTCCCGGTGAGGAGATGAGCGCCACCATTGACGGGCAACGTTTCTTCGAGAACATCGCCGCCACCATCCCGAACGACCCGACCGTGGATCGGCGAATATTCCTGGGCGTTGACTTCATCATATCCGTGGCTAATGAGGAGTTCCACACGTTCCTCACCCTCACCGAGCCAGTCTCAGGCATCATCGAAGACCGACCCTCCTACTCGAACATCGTGAACGGCTATGGCATCTTTGGTAGCCGATACATCAAGCAGATCATTGGTAAACGACTGGGAGCCAGCTCATTGAATTACTTGGCAGATAGCGATCTACTGGCAACTCGGAGGTTCTGCTCCGGCATGCCGCTGGACGTCCTGAGTCCGAATTACTGCCCCTGACGATCTGTCCATTTGGCAGTTTCGAAGCCCGCTCCATCAGCGGGCTTCGTCCTTCTTGTCAGCATGGGTTGGCAGAAAGGCGCGTGGCACGGACATTGACCACGGCGGGCGTCGGCCATAATGGTATGGGCCGATGAACAACCAAAAGAATGAGCAAGATCATCGGGATCGATCTGGGGACCACCAACAGTTGCGTAGCCGTAATGGAAGGCAACGAACCGGTGGTGATCGCCAACAGCGAGGGAAAGCGGACCACCCCAAGCGTGGTGGCTTTCGTGGAAGGTGGTGAACGCAAAGTGGGCGACCCTGCGAAGCGTCAGGCCATCACCAACCCGACCAATACCATCTTCTCCATCAAGCGCTTCATGGGCAACTCGTACGACGAGAGCTCCAAGGAGGCTGGTCGTGTACCCTACAAAGTGGAGCGTGGACCGAACAACACGCCACGCGTGCAGATCGGCGACCGCCAATACACACCGCAGGAGATCAGCGCCATGATCCTGCAGAAGATGAAGAAGACGGCCGAGGATTACCTGGGCACCACGGTTACCGAAGCGGTGATCACCGTACCGGCCTACTTCAACGATGCACAGCGTCAAGCCACCAAAGAAGCGGGCGAGATCGCCGGTCTGAAGGTGCGCCGCATCATCAACGAGCCTACCGCAGCTGCACTGGCTTACGGTTTGGACAAGAAGAACATCGACCAAAAGATCGTGGTGTTCGACTGCGGCGGTGGTACCCATGACGTTAGCGTACTGGAACTCGGCGACGGTGTGTTCGAAGTGAAGAGCACCGATGGTGACACTCACTTGGGCGGCGACGATTTCGACCAGGTCATCATCGACTGGTTGGCCGATGAGTTCAAGAGCGACGAAGGCGTCGACCTACGCAAGGATCCCATGGCCCTTCAGCGTTTGAAGGACGCCGCCGAGAAAGCCAAGATCGAGCTCAGCTCCACCACGAGCAGCGAGATCAACCTGCCCTACATCATGCCGGTGAACGGCATCCCGAAACACTTGGTGCGCACGTTGAGCCGCGCCAAATTCGAACAGCTGGCGGATAGTCTCATCAAGCGCACCATCGCACCCTGCGAAAGTGCCCTCAAGAACGCCGGCCTGAAGGTGAGCGACATCGACGAGGTGATCCTCGTGGGCGGAAGCACCCGTATCCCCGCGATCCAAGAGGCCGTGAAGAAGTTCTTCAACGGCAAAGAGCCTAGCAAGGGCGTGAACCCCGACGAAGTGGTGGCCATTGGCGCCAGCATCCAAGGTGGTGTGCTCACCGGAGAAGTGAAGGACGTACTCCTCCTGGATGTGACTCCGCTCAGCCTTGGCATCGAGACCATGGGCGGTGTGATGACCAAGCTTATCGAAGCCAACACCACCATCCCCACCAAGAAGAGCGAGACCTTCAGCACGGCCAGCGACAGCCAGCCTAGCGTGGAGATCCACGTGTTACAAGGGGAACGCCCCATGGCCGCAGGCAACCGGACCATCGGCCGCTTCCACCTGGATGGCATCCCTCCTGCACCGCGCGGTGTACCTCAGATCGAGGTCACTTTCGATATCGACGCGAACGGCATCCTCCACGTA
Organism: Flavobacteriales bacterium; assembly: GCA_035389265.1. GTDB lineage: Bacteria > Bacteroidota > Bacteroidia > Flavobacteriales_F > PHOS-HE28 > PHOS-HE28. Next base: position 6,469 of record DAOORM010000069.1, read on the forward strand.
GGTGCCAAGGACAAGGCCACCGGCAAGGAGCAGAGCATCCGCATCGAAGCCAGCAGCGGTCTTAGCAAAGAGGACATCGAGAAGATGAAGAAGGAAGCCGAGGCCAATGCCGATAGCGACCGTGCAGCCCGTGAACGGGTGGACAAGCTGAACCAAGCGGACAGCCTCATCTTCCAGACCGAGAAGCAGCTGAAGGAGTTCGGCGATAAGATCCCGGCCGACAAGAAACAGCCCATCGAGGATGCCCTTGTGAAACTGAAAGCTGCACACGAGGCTCAGGATATCGCGGGTGTGGATAGCGCGATGGCGGAATTGAACAATGTGTTCTCGGCCGCCAGCGAAGAGATGTACAAAGCCGCCCAAGAAGCCCAGGCAAGCGGTGCTTCAGGCGGAACACAAGCCAACACTTCCGGCGATGCCGAGGTGAAGGATGTCGACTTCGAAGAAGTGAAGGACGACAAGAAGTAAGTAGGAAGGTTGAGAACGAAAGCCCCGCGCCGAAAGGTCGCGGGGCTTTTCGCGTATGGATCGTTCGAAGCGGGGATCAGCGGACCGAAGCCACGCGGCCATCCTGATAGTCCTCATACTTGACCACGCTCCCTGCCGTATCGTAGTAGGTCCAAGTGCCGGTGCGTTGAGTATCCATGCGCGATGGGTCGTATCGGGCACGACCTTCTGATCGTAAGGCACCTCCAGGATGGAACTCTTTCTGGATGAATTCCACCTTCTTCTTGTCGATCAATTGCAAGGTGCTGATCGGGTGGCCATCGGCGGCGAAAAGGTCCATTCGCAGGAAGTACGGTTCCGTACGATGTCGCTCCTCCGCATACCGGAGCTTTCCATCCACGTAGCGGTCCTCATACTGAACGGATGCTCCATCCACGAATCGGGTCTCCGAGCGCAGTTGACCGTTGGAATGGTACGTCCGCAAAATGCTGCGCACAGCATCCACGGAGCGGAACTCACGTTCCAATGTACCATCAGGCCAGTAGTTCTTGTAGACGGTCAACTGGCCAGCGTCGTAGAAACCGCGATGCTTCAGGGATCCGCTAGCATGGTGGTCCTCCACCCAACCCAAACAGGGATGACCTGAACAGGATCGGACCGAATCACCACCCAGCGCCTTGTTCAGCGCCTCATAGGCATTCATCTGTGGGTCAGGGTCTTCGCCCACATCGCCCAGCACGAAATGCTCGTCCGAAGGTAATAGTGCCTGTTCGGTCTGACCTTGACTGGCCTGGAACCAACAACAAGCAATGGATAGTAGAAAGCTGGTACGCATCATCGTGTTGAACGGCTCAATAGGACGAACGGTTACGAAGGCGCCCTCCCTTTCGTCGATACAAAATGCTAATTCATCGATACCATGACACTCAATGGCTGGTAGACCTTGGACCTCGAACTGCCCCAGCCAGAATACTTTTAGACCACTGATATACAGTTAATTAACGAATGTCATTCCGGTGCAGCGAGGGAGCACATCAAGGAAAATTCATCGGATAATTATATTGATACATCGACACAAATAAAGGACTCGTCGATAGATTTTCTTGACAACCGGAACGGGATGTTCAAATCTTCCGGATGGAAATCAACCCATGTCAGCATGAAACACCTCTTCCACGTGACAAACCAACCACGATCGGCCAAGCCTATCGTGAACAATGGAACCCACGACAGGGTGCCAAGGGCCATCCCCGGGATCGGCCTGCGGACCATTCGAGCCGGGCTGACATGGACCAGCCTTGGCCGCATGAGCACATTGGCA
>DAOORM010000070.1:0-8179 GCA_035389265.1 Flavobacteriales bacterium
AGTAGAGTTCGCCCACGCGCATGGGACCGCCGAGCTTCGGGAAGTCATAAAGTTCCTCGAACCGCTTGGCCAGGTCCTTGCGGAAGGGAATGGTGGCCAGGTGCTGATCAGTGACGGCGTTCTGGCGCTTCACCCACTCGGCGGTCTCGGGGCTGGTGTCGTTCTCCAACCAGCGGTAAGGATCGGCGACGAAGGTGCCGTGAAGGGTGTCTCCAGCGGTGCTGTCGTTACGGGTCTCGGGGTAGGTCATCCGGGTAGCGGTGGGCTCGGTGGGGGTGCCACCGCATGCAGCGAGCATGACGGCACCGGCCGCTGCGAAGATCGTGTTGTTCGTCATCAAGGGGTTGGTGTGGTATCCCGCAAAAGTAGAAGCCCGTCGCGGGTGGCGACGGGCTTCGGAGGCTTTCGGGAGTGATGGATGGTTCGTCCCGTGTCTATCAGGCCCGCTTCCGGCGCTCTACCTGCACGGTGACCAGCTCGTACAAGGTACCCGGCCCACCCACCAGATCCACGGTGGTGCCGAGCTGTCCGGCCAAGGTGTGGATCAGGTCCATGCCGAGGCTGTCGTGGCGTTCCCACTTGCTGCGGTCGGGGAGGCCCACTCCATCGTCGCCGATACGCATGTTCAAACCTCCCACCTCATCACCATCGATGTGTACGATGATCGTGCCCTGCTTTCGGCCTTTGAAGGCGTACTTCAGGGAGTTGGAGATGATCTCGTTGATGATCAGGCCGAGCGGGATCAAAGTGTCCACGCTCATGGTGGGCACGTTGATGCGGATGTCCATGTCCAGCTTGATATCGATGGTGTAGGCGTAGCAGAGGTCGCGCGTGAGGTGCGACAGGTAGCTGTTCACGTCGATGTTGGCGAGGTCCTTGCTCAGGTACGTTTGCTCGTGTACCAGGGCCATGGCGCTCACGCGGTTCACGCACTCGTTGAAGAGTTCGGCGGTGTGCGGGTCCTTCACCTGGTCCATCTGGAATCGGATCAGGCTCTTCACGATCTGCAGGTTGTTCTTCACCCGGTGGTGGATCTCCTTCAGCATCACCTCCTTCTCCTCCTTGCTCAGCATGGTCTCGCGGAGCTCGCGGTTGGTCTTCTCCAGGTTCTGTTTGGCGACGTCGAGCTGCTCCGTGCGCAAGCGGCTCTGTACCAAGAGTCGGTTGCTGACGCCCACCAGCCAAGCGAACACGACGGCAAGAAGACAGGCCGCTAGCAGGAGCAGCTGTGCTTCATCCCAACGGTCGGAGAGGGTGGCCGTATGGGTGCCCAGACCCTGCTCGTGCACACGACGGGTCGTGCGGTCGATGGCCGATTGGGCGCGCTGCATGATGAAATCGAATACCACTTCGTTCGGCCGGTGGTCGGTCCAGGTGCCTTGGTGCGCCATGGCGTTGGCATGGAGCGAATCCGCCTGGTGCAGCAGACCCTGCAGGGTTCCTGGCAGTTCGGCCATGCCCGGTGCGGAACCGTTGCGCTGGCCGATGCCCACGATTCGTTCGCTCACCTTGTTCAGCTCTTCAGGCCATTGGTAGTGGCGTGTGCCCACATCCATACGATGCGTAAGGGCGAGTTGGTTCAAGGATCCGCTCAGCTGGCTCAGGTCATCAAGCAGGTTCACCTCCTGCGAGATCTTCTGCTGCAGTTGACGGGAGCGCGAGATCAGCGTCAGGCCGTAGACGATGAATACGGCGACGAGGATGCCGGCCACGGCGGGCCAGGATCGGAGGTATTTCCACTTCAGGAGGTGCATCACGGAACCCGTTCAACGCGTTCCGGACGGGCTAGGTTGCGTCCGTCAGGGTTCCACCTTGGCCCGCATCCGAGCCTCGAAGGCCTGGAGCAGGCCCGCGAGGTGCGCACTGGCCGATTCACGCAGTTCGCGATGCACGCGTACGATGTTCGTGCGACCCATGCCACCGGCCCGCTGGGCATCCTCATCGTTGCGCATGAGTTGTTTCAGGTGGATGCCACCGCGCGTGGTGTTCCGGTTGCCGGTGTGGATCAGGTCGGTGATGGTGATGCGGCATTCCCCTGGGCTCACCTGTACGTTCACCGTATAGCTGACCGTACCCGTGGTTTCTTCCCTGCCCGTGAGCATCACCGACCGGAAATTCAAGCGTGCTGTGCCTTTCAGCGTACCAGCAGCGCGATCCGTGATCAGCAGTTTGGCACCAGGTTCCTTGCCGAAGGTCCAATTCCAGGCTTCGCTGGCGGCATCGTGCAACTGCACCGCGTTCATCGGCAGGGTCACCGACCGCGCGAAGGACAAGGCCGCTGTGGTGCCCGAACCCAGCGACTGGGCGTGGAGCGAGCCCGATAGGAGCAGGGCGAGGAATGGGAGCGGGACGCGCATGCAGGTCGCAAGATAGCAGTGGTGGGTTCGATCAGGGGGCTACATTTGCCCCTCATTCATGATCCATGCCAACTGTTAATGCGGGCAACCAAGCCCTGAAAGTGGGGGTATTCTACGATGGTAGCTACTATACCCACGTGAGCAACTACTACAACTACGTGCACACCCACCGCCGTCGCATCCACATCGGTGGCCTGCACGATTACGTGAAGCACATGGTGGCCGAACGCGAGGGGACCAGGCCCAACCTCTGCCACATCATCGACGCCCACTTCTTCCGGGGGCGTTTCAGTGCGCGCGAGGCCAACGAGAAGGCCAACCAGCTCTACCACGACCGCGTCTTCGACGATGTGCTCATGTACAACAACGTGCAGACACACTACCTGCCCTTGAAGGACATGATGGGCCGCAAGAAGGAGAAGGGGATCGATGTGCTGATGGCCCTGGAGACCTACGAGCTGTGCATGCTGAAGCGCTACGATGTGGTGGTGCTGGTGGCTTCCGATGGCGACCATGTACCGCTGGTGCGCAAACTGCACGCCTTGGGCTGCAAGACCATGCTGCTGGGCTGGGATTTCGAGTTCACCGACTCCGAGACCGGCGAACAGCAGTACACCCGCACCAGCACCGACCTCTGGAACGAGGTAACCTATCCCTTGCCCATGCACGACCTTATCGATGAGGGCTTGAAGGATGATGATGAGCTGATCCGCGACTTCTTCGTGATGCGCGACGATCGTCCACGCGACATGGATGAGCTCCCGATGGACCTTGATCCAGAATCACGCCACCAGAGTTCGGTGATGAGCTTGATGAACGGCTACGGCTTCATCCGCTTCCCGGATAACAACCTCTTCTTCCTGCGGGAGGACTTGGTGGACATCGAGTTCGGCGATCTGCGCGTGGGCGACATGCTGGAATTCAATGTAGCGGTGAACTCACGCGGCCAGCGGGTAGCCAAACTCATCAAGCGCGTCGAAGGCGACGACAGCGCGAACTGACCTAGACCGGTAGGCGCAGGGTGAAGGTGCATCCGTGCCCTTCACCCGCGCTGGCGGCCGTCAACGTTCCACCGTGCGCTTGGACCTGGTCCCGCACACGGGCCAACGTGCCGCGGCCTTGTGATTCACCACCCGTGGGCCTACTGTTCAGCCAGGCGAATCGGATGAACACTTGTTGCAGATCCTGAGCCGAAAGCCCGACGCCATGATCCACCACGGTGAACTCGACCTGCGATCCCTGGGAGCGTAAGCGCAGCGCGATCGTGGACCTTGCTGGCGCGAATTTGGAGGCGTTGGAGAGCAAGGCGTCCAGCACGTCTCCGATCATGCGCGGATCCGCGTGCACCAGCACCGGATCCTGAAGGTCGAGTTCCAGGAGCTGCGCTTTCCGTTCGAAGCGGAAACGGAGCATGTCCAGACGCTCCTGTACGAGTGCGCCCAGATCGAATGCGCTGACGTCCGGTACGGCCACCCCGCGCTGTACTTGGAGATCGTCCATGAGACGTTCCACTTCGCGCAACGCCTTGAAGTATTGTTGTTCGCCGTATTCGACCAATTCCTCCCTTTCCTCCGCGGAGTCGGGATCCTTCAAGCGCTCCAGCACCTGCTGCAGACCGATCAGTCGGTTCCGCAGGTCGTGGGAAAAGGTGTGAAGGCGATCGGCCTGTTCGGCACTGGCTTTCATGACGGCGTGTTCGCCGACCGCGCGAAGCGGTGCAGCACATCCTCCAGGCTGTCGGCGTTGATGGGCTTGCTCAGGTAGGTGCAGTCCTTGAGTTGGCCGATGGCGGCGATCACCTCCGGCTTGGTGCTGGCGGTGAGGAAGAGCACCGGTATCGGGTTGCGCGCATGGATCTCCTGGGCCAGCTCAAGGCCGTTCTTCGCGCCTTTCAGGTAGATGTCCATGATGATGAGGTCCGGTCGGTCTTGCTCCAACAGGGCTTCGGCTTCGTCGGAACTGCGCGCGGTACCGATCACCTCGAAGCCCATGCGCTCCAATTGGAGGCGGTAGCCGAACGAGATGATGGTCTCATCTTCAATGATCAGGATCTTCTTCATGGGAGAGGGAGCAGATAGGGAATGGCATTTTCAGGAAGTGCGCAGACGTTCGTGATCGCGTACCACGCGTTCGAAGCTGTCTACGGTGAGCGCTTTTTCGATGTAGCCGATCACCGAACGGAAGGAGAGGGCCTTCTCCAGGTCGGCGGTGCGGTTACTGCTACTGAACATCACCACGCTGGTGCAACCGTTCGGTAGTAGCCCTTCATTCTCGCACATGGCCAACAGGTCGAAGCCGGTATGCTTCGGCATGTTGATATCCACGAACATCAGGTCCGGCTTGTCCAGGTCCGCGCGCAGGTGGTCCAAGGCCTCATCGGCCGAGGTGAAGGTGGTGAGACGGCCTTTGTATCCTGCCTTCTTCAGTACCAACTTGGTCACGAAGTTGCAATCATCCTCGTCGTCCACGAGAAGGATGTGCTGCACTGCGGTGAGTACGTCGGAAAGGGATGACATGGGATCGCCCCGTTCAACGGTTCGTGCCCAACAAGGTTTCAGCGTAGGTCGCGGTCCAACTTCACGATGTTCTCCGGTGAGCCGGAAAGGTAGAGCACATCATCGGTCAAGATACGTTCCTCCGCTTTCACATTGGTGATGAATCGGCCACCGCGGCGAATGGCCAGCACCGTGACACCATACCGCTCGCGCAGCGCGTTCTCGGCGATGGTATGGCCCACCACCTTGCCGCGTCCCAACGTCACTGGAAGGGTGGCGATCTCCAACCCGGGGATCGTCAGGGTCTCCTCCTTGCGCCGCACGCGGTTGCCGGCACCGCGCAGCCGTCCATAGTGGTCGTTGCGGATGCTGGCGATCATGACCTGCACCTTCGCTTCGGGCACCAGGTATTTCCGGAGAACACGATGGAAGATCTCGATGCTTGTTTCGAACTCCTCCGGGATCACCTCGTTGGCGCCGGCATCGAAGTTGGCTTGCATCTCCCGCACATAGCGGGTGCGCACGATCACGTGTGCGGTGCGGGTGAGGGTGCGTACGGCCGCCACGATCTGCTTGGTCTGGGTGGCATCGGCGATGGCGATCACCACTACACGGGCGCGCTCCACGTGGGCTTGTTCCAGCAGGTGCGCATGGCTGGCATCACCTACCAAGGTCAACAAGCCTGTAGCCTTGGCCTTCTGGGCCCTTTCCGCATCCGCATCGATCACCACGCACCGGATGCCCGTATCGATCGCCGCGGAAGCCACGTTCTGCCCGTTCAGACCGAATCCGATGATCACCATATGGTCGTTTAGGACCTGCTTGGTCGAGCGCTCGTTCTCATGCTTCACCTTCACCAAGCTGTTCAGTCGGCGCCCCACTGGCTTCGGAATGAACGAAAGGAAGATGCGGCGCACGATCCGGTCCGCGTATTCGAGCATGAAAGGTGTGGCGCCCATGCTCAGGATGCTCACCGAGAGGAAGATCTGGTAATGCTCCTCGCTGAGGAGTTCGTACTCCAGTCCGGGGATGGCCAGGATGAAACCGAATTCACCGAGTTGGAAGAGGGCTAGTCCGGTATGCAGTGCTGTCCGGACCGGATAGCGCAGCACCCATACGGCTACGGTGGTGGTGATCACCTTCAATAGGATAAGGGCTATGGTGAGGGCGAGGATCAGGAAAGGCGACTCCATGAACTGGCCCATGTCCACCAGCATGCCGATGCTCACGAAGAAGAAGCTCATGAACAGCTCGTGGAAGGGGAGTACGATGCCCGTGGCGTGGTACGCATGATCGGTCTCGCTGATGATGAGCCCGGCGAAGAAGGCCCCCAGCGCGAGCGACAAGCCCAGCGCCTGCGTGGCGAAGGCGGCACTGAAACAGATCACCACGATGGTGATGATGAAGAGCTCGTTGCCCTTGCCTTTGGTGACCGCGGCCAGCAAGCGGGGCACCACGTAGCGGCCGCTGATGAAGACCGCCACGAGCAGCAGGACCATCTTCCCCAGCAGCCACATGAGGTCGGTACCGATGTGCGCGCTCTTACCGGCGAGCATCGGTGTCACCAGCATCATGGGCACCACGATGATGTCCTGGAAGATGAGGATGGCCGTGGAAGTACGCCCGTGGGCCGAATCCATCTTCCCCTTCTCCTGCAACACCCGCAGGACGATGGCCGTGCTGGAGAGGGTGACCAGGAAGCCGATGAACACTGCGCTCTCCGTACGCATGCCACCCCAGCCGAGTACCCAGGTGACCGCTGCGATGGTGAGGCCCGCCTGCAAGCTGCCACCAATGAAGACCGTGCGTCCGAGTGATGCCAGCTTCTTCAGGCTGAACTCCATACCGATCACGAACAACAGAAGGATCACACCGATCTCGGCCAGCGCTTGCACCTGCTCCACTTCATCGATCCAGGCCAAGCCGTGCGGACCAGCGATGATGCCGGTGAGGATGAAGCCGAGGATGCCGGGCAACTTGAACTTGCGGAACAGAAGCAGGATGCCCGTGGCGAGGCCCAGGATGATGATCAGTTCGCCGAAGAGCGGGAAATGCATGCTTTACTTCTTGAACACCAACCAGACCGCACCGATCAGCAACACACCGGCCAGCGCATGGTTCCAGCGTAGCGCTTCATGCTTGAACGCGACGAGGCTGAACACCGTGAACACGACCAAGGTGATCGCCTCCTGGATCACTTTCAGCTGCACCAACGTGAACGGCCCCCCATGACTCATATGGCCGATCCGGTTCGCCGGCACTTGGAGCACGTACTCGAAGAAGGCCATGCCCCAACTGATCAGGATGATGGCGAACAGACCCAGGCTGTGCCCCCATTCGAAGTCCTTGAACCGGAGGTGCCCATACCACGCGAGGGTCATGAAGATGTTGGAGAGCACCAGCAAGCCGATGGTCCAGAGGGCTTTCACGGTAGGGTCGGGATTGTTGTGCGAAGATCCACCGTTCGCGCGGGCAGTACGGGTACTTGTTTAACCCTCGGTCAACCACGGGGTGTTGATCCACACGATACCTTCAACCCGTCATGGAACACCGCAGACAACCACTCCTGAGCAAGGCCGCCTTCTTGCGCAGGCAACTCCGCTTCGCACTGGCCTCCTTGGTCGTCGTCGCAGTGGCGCTATCGATCGGCGTGTGTGGCTACATGTACTTCGGAGGCTTGCGTTTCGTGGATGCCTTCTTGAACGCCAGCATGATACTGGGAGGCATGGGCCCGGTGGACGTACTTCCGAACGACGCGGCGAAGTGGTTCGCTTCGTTCTACGCCTTGTTCAGTGGCATCGCACTCCTGGGCACGGTGGCGGTGATGCTCGCACCGTTGCTCCATCGCTTGTTGCACGCTCTCCACCTGGACGATGATCAGCGCATCTGACCGGATCCGCTCCATACGAAGTGCGGTCTCGCAACGGTCACTCCCGGCGTGACTCGTTCCAGGTCTTGTAGCGCGCTGTGATCGGCTCACGCCCCGGTGGAACTTCGCGCAAGGGTTCGCAGGGCTTCAAGGTCGCGTGCAGTTCAGCAGGCAAGCCTTGGTAGAGCTTGGTCCCTTCGGTCTTCCACAAGATCATCGCATCGGTCACGTCCTTCACCACCTTGGCCGGGTTGCCCACGATCACCTTGCGTGGCGCCCATACCGAATCCGCGCGGAGGAAGGAGAGGGCGCCCACGATGCATTCCTCCCCCAGGACCACGTTATCCATTAACACCGCGTTCATGCCCACCATGCAGTTACGGCCCACGTGCGCGCCATGGACGATGGCACCATGCCCGATGTGCGCACTTTCATCCAACCGCACGGTCACGCCCGGG